>NZ_JAJB01000013.1:0-65017 GCF_000583215.1 Brevibacterium sp. VCM10 | reverse complement strand
ACCTCGCGCGAGGTTGCTGGGCCGCCGTCAGGTAGCAATTGGGTCAGTCGATGGCTTCTTCGAGTTCGTGGTCGAGGGCGATGACTCCGTAGCTCCAGCCCTTGCGGCGGTAGACGACTGAGGGTTTGCTCGACTCCTCGTCGATGAACAGATAGAAGTCGTGTCCGACGAGTTCCATCCGATTCAGCGCCTCCTCGATGCCGATCGGTGAGGCGGTGAAGGACTTCTCACGCAACACGACCGGCGAATCGCCTTCGGCCTTGATGCGGCCGTTCGTCTGATCGACGCCGCGGTCCTCATCACGTTTCGCATCATCGGCATCCGCATCGGGGATCAGCGGCTCAACCACGGGCATCTTCGCCAGTGCCTCCGCAGTGGATTCCTTGCGGTGATGACCCGATCGCGGCACTTTGTGCCGGTCCCTCGCTCGCCGCAGACGTTCGACGAGCTTCGCCCACGCCAGATCGAGTGCCGCATATTTGTCGCTTGCCATGGCCTCTGCCCGAATTGCCGGCCCCTTCGCCACAACCGTGAGCTCGACGCGCTCGCTCGTCTCGGGTTGGCGGGAGTTCTTCTCGTGAGTGACATGCACTTCGACACGCTGAGCGCGAGGGGCAAGCTGCTCGACCTTGGCGATCTTGTCCTCGATGTGGGCCCGAAAGCTGTCGGAGATGGTCAGTTGACGGCCGTTGACAACAATATCCATGATGTGTCCTTAGCGACTCGCTCGTCGGATTCATCCGATCCCATGCCCTTGGATGGGTAAACACCGTTATACAGTAAAGGGAGAGACAAATCGAGTGCCCCCGCGACCGAGCCCGAGAACAGCTCCTGCAGCGGGTCTGATCTGCACCGATGCTAGCAGGCGTGCGCTTTCTGCCAAGGTTGCGCCGGTGGTGGAGAAGTCATCGATGAGCAGATCAGCAGGCGCAGATCCGGCACCCGATACGCAACGCATCTCCGGGATCTCAGCGATTCTCCTGCGGTTGAGATACTGCGTCCGCTCCGCATTCCGAGCCCGTTCGATCGCCCCGAGTCCGACCTGGTCACGCGAACGCTTCGCCGCGAGCACATCGAAGACTTCCAGAGGCAGCTCCGGTGACAGTTCCTTGGCCCGATTCGCCAGCGCCGCTGTATGCGATCCGCCCCGGCGGCGCCTGGCCCGATCCGAGCTCGGTGCCGGAAAGAGTCGGATCGCACCACCCGAGTAGCCGATGAGATCGAGGGCAGCGACGATCGACCGAGTCAGCGCCAGGGCCAAGGGATCGAGGATGTCCCGACGTCCCTCGTCCTTGTACCCGACGACCATCTTCGAGATCTGCGAGTTGTATTCGCAGACCCCGACGATCGGGATCGTGCCGTAGCGCGGTTCCATCGCCCGCGGGATCCCGCCGAGCAGCCGCAGACAGCGGGTGCACAGAGAGACGTTCTCCCGCCCGCATCCGGCGCACCGGCGAGGCAGGAGCAGTTCGCCGAACTCCCCGAGCAGACCCATGGGAGCAATCTACTCCATGCCGGCCCCCACGAGTCGGCTGTCAGCTGCCCTCCGGGCGAACTCCGCACCGCCCTTCGAGTCAGCCGGGATACGAGGGATCCTTGGCGGTGACGTCGACGAGCTTCTGCCACGCGTTCGAGTTGTAGCTGTACAGCGCACCGTCCGAACCGGTGACGAGTATCGATCGTCCGTCCGCTCCGCCGGCGATGCGGCTTCCGCCCGACACCTCGCCGAGCTGCTCTGCAGGCCCGGTGACTCCGATGCGGAACGGCTGCGCGGTTTCGCCTTCCTTCGCGGCCAGAGCCACGAGATTCGTCGATCCTGACCAGGAGACGTCCTTGACCTCGTCGAAGTTCGCGCCCACTTCGATCGGTGTCTCGGAGACATGGCCGGATGGATTGCCTGCCTTGTCCCTGGGCACGCCGACCACATCGACACGGTCCGGCTCACCCTTGTGCCGACTGAGCAGAGCGACACGGGTTCCGTCGCGGGAGACCTCGATATCGACGAGCCGTCGTCCGTTGAGGAAATCGGCGGCCACGGTGAAGGTCTTGCCGTCGCGACCGACGGCTGTGAGTTCGCCTTTGTTCTCCGCCTCACCCGTCCAGGTCGTGTTGAAGCGGTCGATGCTGGGGCGCACGAGCTTCGTGCCCTTGAGGATCGGGGTGGCGTCGACGGCATCGGACTTCAACCGCATCAGCTGTTCGCCGTCATCGGCCAGATACACGTAGAGGGAGTCATCCAATGACACCGCGGGGTCGCTGGCCTTCGCCGACTTCAGGTTGGGACTGTTCTCGACCTTGGCGACGGTCGTTCCCGAGACTCGGGAGAGGTGGTCGTCGGCGAGAACCACGGGCGGACCGTCCACCTGGACCGAGGTGTCGGTCCGCGGCTGCAGGCTGGACGGAATCGTCTGTCCGCCGATGCTCAGTTCGACCGCCGAGATCGAGGGAATGACCTGCAGAGTGGTGGCGATCTGCTGACGGATCAGCCCCTTCTCGCGGTCGGACGGAGCCGGATTCTGCGCCCCCAAGGCCACATGGGCAACGCCGTTCTCGATCGTGACCACGTTCGAGTCGCCGAGCTTCGCACCATCGGGGATCGCGGTGATCACCGCCCCCGAGAGGTAGGGCGCAGGACCGCTGAGCAGCTCGTTGATCAGCACTGTCGGGGTCGAGGAGGACCGGAGGAACCAACGGGAGTCAGGGACGAGATACGAATAGTCGGACGTGAAGAACTGCAGCGAATAGTTGAGGAAGATCGTCCGGAAGTCGGCCTGGCTGATGAGCAGCCCGTCCGGCGCCGAGGAGATCCTCCACTCCCCGTTCTCCTGCCGCAGCGAGAACTCCAGGGTGGACTGCGTGCCCGGTTTGGTCGAGTTGTAGACGCCGGAGGAATCGACGAGACCGACGACCGGAGCCGAGAGACTCATCGACTTCTGGTCGGAGGTGGTCCCGACGTTCAACGAGTCGAGATCCGTGCCGTTGGGCAGCACCGACACTGATTCCTGCGGACTCCATTTCTGAGCCTCGCCTTCGGTGAGGAACGACCGGGCCACGGAGAAGTTGTTGCCGGTGCCCGCTCCTGCCCGGAGGAAGCCGCGCACGATGTCCGATGGGCTGTCGCCGGGTTCGGGCCCGTCGGGGATCCGGGCGTTGTTCGCCCCCGCATCGCCCGAGTCGTCTTCGATATGGCCGACAGGTGATGACGTCGGGATCGACGAGCAGCCGACGAGGGCCAGGGCCGTGAGGACGGAGACCAGCATGGTCTTCAGCCGGGAGCTCCCGGGCATCGAGCGAGTCATGAGCGTCCTCCTCTGCTGTCGTTGACACTGTCTTCGCCCAGGTCGGCTTCGCCGATGTCCACGGACCGCTCGCCCGCGTCGGCCGTACCCGGCTCGTCGGTACCCGCGTCGGCCGTACCCGGCTCGGCGGTTCGCGTGGTCTCCTGATGCGATGCGGACTGCGGATCCGCCTCGGCGGGGCTGTCGTGATCGGCGTCGAGCATCTCCGGCTCGGTTTCGACGACGATCGGGATCGATCCGGTCTGGATGCGGACGGAACCGTCCGAGGACAGAGGTCCCGCAACAAGTGCGGACCCGCGGATCTGCGCATCGCGAGGCGGCAGGGGCAGCGGCGAGGAGGTGATCTCCTGATCGGGGCGACGGGGAATCGTCAGTCGGAAGCACGAGCCCTCGCTCGGTTTGCCCCAGACCTGCAGCCAGCCGTGGTGCAGGTGGGCATCCTCGAGCGAGATCGCCAGACCCAGACCCGATCCGCCGAGGGTGCGCTTGCGTGCCGGATCAGCCCGCCAGAACCGGTCGAAGACGTGCTCGACCTGTTCTTCGTTCATGCCGACTCCGTGGTCGCGCACACTCACGGCCACCGCCTCGGCGTTGGAGGCGACATAGACGTCCACGGGGTTGCTCTCACCGTGTTCGATGGCGTTGACAACGAGGTTGCGCACGATCCGGGTGATGCGCACCCGATCGACCTCGGCCATGACCGGCGACGACGGTGCGTGGACGACGATGGCGGTCTCCATCTGTTCGGCCACCATCGACACGGTCTCGATCACGGAGGTCACGATCGCGCCGATATCGACGGGTTTGGGCACGAGTGCTGCGGCACCGGCATCGTAGCGGGAGATCTCCAGCAGATCGGAGAGCAGGCTGTCGAAGCGCTCGGCCTGCGAGTTCAGCAGTTCCGCACTGCGCGCGGTGACGGGGTCGAGGTCGTCGCGGGAATCATAGATGAGATCCGCGGCGGCACGGATCGTCGTCAGCGGTGTCCGCAGCTCATGGGAGACGTCGGAGACGAACTGCCGCTGCAACACCGACAGCCGCTCCATCTGCTCGATCTGATGCTGGAGGGTGTCGGCCATATCGTTGAAGCTCTCACCGAGGACGGCGATCTCGTCGTTGCCGTGCACGGGCATGCGTTCGTCCAGGTCACCATCGGCAATGAGCCTGGCCACCTCGGCGCCGGTGCGCACCGGGGTGACGACCAGCCGAGTGACGATCCAGGCGACGGCACCGACGAGGACGACGAGGACGAGTGCGGCGACGAACATGGACCGCTGCACGAAGTTGAGCGTGTCCTGCTGTTCGCTGAGATCGCCGAGGTAGTACAGCTGGAACTGGCCGGCACCCGGAATCTGCAGCTCCTGAGTGATGAGCAGCCCCGGTCCCGTGCCGTCGGGCAGGCTCACCGACTGGTAGAGCTTGTCATCGGCCGGAGCTTTGCCGATGGCATCGCGGAGCTCATCGGTGATGGGCACCTGCGGTGCCTCTCCGTCTTCGTTCGCCCCACCGGCCGTGATCGTCGAGAATGAGGTGTTCGGATCCGTCGGCTGCAGGGTCAGCGAATACACGGACCCCGCCGACCGGTTGTAGATCGATGACAGCTGCGAACTCAGCATGTCCTGAGTGATCGCCTGGCCGTCGACCGGTGCCAGTGAGCGCAGCTCGGCCAGGATCGACCGTGTCTGTGAGGACAGGGAATCCAGGCGGGTGTCGAAGAGACCCCGGGCGATCTGCTGGGACATGTAGGTGCCGACACCGAAGATCGCCACCGAAGTGAGCACGATCGTGAGCACGACGATGCGGACCTGCAGGGAGTGGCTGAACGATCGGAGGATGAAATTCCAGAACGTCTTCAGCGCCGAGGCCGCAGTGCGGACGGGTCCGTCCGCGGCCGACTCGGAAGTCACGCGGCTCGGCCGGCCTTATAGCCGACGCCGCGTACGGTGACGATGATGTCCGGCTTCTCCGGATCGCGCTCGATCTTCGACCGCAGACGCTGCACGTGGACATTGACCAGCCGGGTGTCGGCGGCATGACGGTAGCCCCACACCTCTTCCAGCAGGGTCTCGCGGGAGAACACCTGCCATGGCTTGCGTGCCAGAGCGACGAGGAGGTCGAATTCGAGTGGAGTCAGCGACACCGGCGATCCTCCCTTGGTCACCGTGTGACCGGCGACGTCGACGACGACATCGCCGACGGTCAGCAGCTCGGGAGCCTGCGGTTCGGAGATCCGCAGCCGAGCCCGGACGCGGGCGATGAGCTCCTTGGGCTTGAACGGCTTCGGCACATAGTCATCGGCACCGGATTCGAGGCCGAGGACGACGTCGACGGTGTCGGACTTCGCCGTGAGCATGATGATCGGCACCGACGAGACCTCGCGGATCTCCCGGCAGACTTCGAGTCCGTCCTTGCCGGGCAGCATCAGGTCGAGGAGCACGAGGTCCGGATTGACCTTCTGGAATTCTTCGAAGGCCTGGTCTCCGGTGGCGCAGAAGAAGGGCTCGAAGCCTTCGCTTTTGAGCACAATTCCGATCATCTCGGCCAAAGCCGTGTCATCATCAACTACGAGGATTCGAGCGTTCATGCTCCCATTGTCCCTTATGTTCGCGTGTTCTTCGGTTCTCGACACTCCCAGCCTATCGGGCGTTGTCGACGACCTCACGCACCGCATCCGATGACAGCGATCGCCGATGCATCGGCCACGACCCCGGGCAGAGTCCTGCAGAGACCCGGACAGGGACCCGACCGGCTCCCGACGGCACTGATCGACGGGGTCGACGCGTACCCATTGGGACAGGGAGACCTCTCGGCACTCGCCGGCGAATCATGGCAGGATTGGCGTGATGGGACAGACGAACGCATGGACTTCGGAGGTCGACTGGCACACCGGCCGGTGGCAACGACGTTCACCGTCCCCGCCCTCACGCGGCTGGCAGCCGCCTCCACCGCGCGGGCTCCTGCCCAAACGGCCGCTGACCTTCATCGAGGCCTTGGACTCCGGCTTCCGCCTGCTGCGTTTCATCCCGACACTGTCCGTCGGCTCCTCCCTCATCGTCTTCTCCCTCTGGAGCCTGCTGCTCACCGCGATCGGTGCCGTCATCGCCGTCCAGTTCCTGCCGTTCTTCACCGACCTCAGCGGCAATGACGATGCCGTCTCCGGCTTCATCGCCGTGGCCCAATTGGGGTCGGTGGCGCTGAGCCTGCTCAGCCTCGGATTGGCCCATCTGCTCTCCGGACTCATCGCCACGGGCACCCGTGCCTCCTTCGGCGCCCGCCGAACCACCCTGTCGACGGCGTGGAGGTCTCTGTCCGGTCGCCGCTGGCGCCTCGTCCTGGCCACGCTGCTCATGAGCGGAATCAACCTCGGCCTGCTGCTGGCCCTCACCGCTCCGACTCTGCTGTTCGCCAGCGCCGATTCGGCGATCCTCGCCTTCGTCTGGGCCGCCGTGGCCGCACTGCTGTGGTTCGTCGCGCTCATCTGGATCAACCTGCGACTGGCGTTCCTCGGTTCGGCGATCGCGGTGGAGGATCTGAGCGTCCGCGCCGGCCTCCGACGCTCATGGAGGCTGACCGGGCGCGGCTTCTGGCGGATGCTCGGCCAGCTCGCGCTCGGATACTTCCTGTCCAACCAGCTCGTCCAGCTCATCATCACCCCGATCGTCTTCATCATTTCGCTGGCCCTGGGCGTCGGGATGTCGACGACCACCGAGTCCACGACGGCGCAGACGGCCATCGCAATCGTCTCCGTCGGTCTGCTGCTCGGACTCACGCTCATCTCCTCAGCCGTCCTCTTCGGCTATTTCGCCTGCCTGGTCACGGTCTGCTTCTTCGACCAGCAGATGCGTTCAGAGGGACTCGACCTCGTCCTCATCCGAGCAGAGGAGGACCGATGATCCTCTCCCCCGTCGCCGCGGCGAGCATCGACCGCGACACCGGTCGCGAATGGGTCGAGCACGAACTGTCGAAGTCCGAATACGCTGCCAATGACCTCACTCCCTTGGAGCAGATCGGCCGCTGGTTTGCCTCCCTGTGGGATTCGCTCGTCGGTGCCGCCCTCGGCGCGAACTCTCCTTGGCTGCTCATCGTCGTCGTCCTCGCACTCGCCGTGCTCATCGCCGGAATCGTCTGGCGCGTTCGTCGGGCAGGATTCCGTCGTGTCGGCGTCCCGCTGTCAGCATTCGATCCGGTCGTGGCCCACCCTGAACCGGGCCCGTGGCGCGAGAGCGCGGCCCGGGCCGCCCGCAGCGGGGACTTCGAGACCGCGGTCATCGATGAATCCCGTGCGATCTTCGCGGTCCTGTCTCTCAAACAGATCGTCTCGCTCGAGTCCTCTGCCACGGCGAGTGAGATCGCCCGCTCCGCCGAGGCGGCCCTGCCCGAACACGGTCCCGCCGTCCACGGGGTGGCCGAGGTCTTCAACGACCTCCGCTACGGAGAGGCGACCGAGAGGCAGGCCCGTGCGAACCGCCGCCTCGACGAGGTCTTTGCGGATCTGTGCGCACTCGACCGGAGGCTGAGCGCCCTGCCGATCCGCCACCGCCAGGACGCAGGCCGGCAGGAGGCACCGGCATGAGCGCACAGTTGGACCTCGCCGCCCGCGGCACGCGCTCGACCGTGCGGATCCCGCTGCGTGCTCGACTGCGTTCGGCTTCGGTGTGGATCGTCGCGGCCTTCGTCATCCTCATCACCGTCATCGCGCTCGTGCTGCTGACCGGTGATGACGAGTCCGCAGAGCCCCTGCACTACGACTCGACGGAGCGCACCGGCATGAAGGCCCTCGTCGAGACCCTGCGCGACCATGAGGTCGATGTCACCACCACCGAGGATCAGGAGCAGGCCCGCACGGCCGCGGCCCGCCCCGACACCACCCTGCTCATTCCCACGAACACCGCTGCCCTGTCGCCCGGAGACATCGACGGCCTCCAATACGCCCTGCGCACCCACGGCAACCGGCTCGTCCTCGTCGACCCGGGTCCGACGATCTCGGAGTTCACCGACCGGATCACCGTCAACGACAATCTCAGCCCGCTGGCGAACCCGGATGCCACGTCCCCGGCGGCCTGCGACTCTCCGCCGGCCCGCAGCGCCGGTGCCGTGACCACTGGCGAAACCGAGTACGCGGAGACGACGAAGGGCACCGACGGGATCACCGCCTGCTACCCGTTCACCGGTCCCGGGGTCGATGAGATCGACGGCGCCGAGGTGGCCCCCGGGTCCGCGCGCGGACAGTTCGTCACCGATACCGGCAGTTCCGCGCCGCTGACCGTGCTCGGCAATCGCAATTGGGTGACCAACGAGCACATCGACGACGAGGGCAACGCCTCCCTCGTGCTCTCGCAGCTGTCCCAGACGCAGAACCTCGTCGTATATTATCCGACCTTCGGAGGCTCCGGTCAGCAGCAGACACCTCCGTCGACGATCGATTTCGTGCCCGGCTGGTTCCTCGCCGGAGTCCTGTGGCTGGTGCCCTGCCTGGTCGTCCTTCTGCTCGTCATCGGGCGCCGATTCGGACCGCTGGCCCTCGAGCACCTGCCGGTCATCGTGCCCGCTGTCGAGACCGTGCACGGCCGGGCCGCGCTGAGCTCTCGCAGTCACGATCGCGACGGGGCTCTGCACACTCTGCGGACCGGTGCGCTGCTGCGCATCGGCCGACGGCTGAGCCTCGGCCCCGATGCCCGCACCCCTGACATCCTCGCCCGTATCGCAGCCGCCACGGGAGCCGACCCGGGCCGACTCCACCACGTCTTCGTCTCCGCGTCGGCGCACACCGACGCCGAACTCACCGACCTCGTCCATCAGCTCACCCAGATCGAAAGTGAGATCCCATGACCGAACAGCCTCAGGAACCGATCGCGCAGCAGACTCCGGCCGTCGACCACGCGCAGACCCCGCCGGCGGAGCCGGACCCGGTCCGGGAGGCGTTCACCGGTGTCCGCGCCGAGATCGCCAAGGCCGTCGTCGGCCAGGACCAGGCAGTGACGGGGATGCTCATCGCGCTGCTGTGCCGCGGGCATGTGCTTCTCGAGGGGGTTCCCGGAGTGGCGAAGACCCTGCTCGTGCGCAGCTTCGCCGCCGCGGTCAGCCTGGACAGCTCGCGTGTGCAGTTCACGCCCGACCTCATGCCCAGCGATGTCACCGGGTCGTTGGTCTACGACGCGTCCGCCTCCGACTTCTCATTCCGGCCCGGCCCGGTGTTCACGAACATCCTCATCGCCGATGAGATCAACCGCACTCCGCCGAAGACCCAATCGGCTCTGCTCGAGGCGATGGAGGAACATCAGGTGTCCGTCGGCGGCCGCTCCCGGAAGCTGCCCGAACCGTTCCTCGTCGCGGCCACACAGAATCCCGTCGAATACGAAGGCACCTATCCGCTCCCGGAGGCCCAGCTCGACCGGTTCCTGTTCAAACTCGTCCTCGACCTGCCCGAGCGGGATCACGAATTCGAGATCCTCGACCGTCATGCCAGGGGCTTCGATGCCGGGTCCCTGACAGCGGCGGGTCTGCGCCCGGTCGCAAACGCCGATCTCATCGCCCGGGCTCGCGACGCGATTGCCACGATCTACATCGCCCCGCAGATCATCACCTATATCGTCGATCTCGCCCGAGCCACCCGCCAGACCCCGTCTCTGGCACTGGGAGTCTCGCCCCGTGGAGCGACGAGGATGCTCGGCGCCGCCCGGGCGCATGCGTGGCTGAGCGGCAGGCACTATGTCACCCCCGATGATGTCAAGGCCCTGGCCCATATGTCGCTGTCGCACCGGGTGATTCTGCGCCCCGAGGCGCAGATGGACGGTCTGGACGTCGGTCAGGTGCTCGATTCGATCATCGCCACCACCGAAGTGCCCCGCTGAATGACACCCCGCCTGTTCCTGCTCGCTGTCGTCGGCCTCGTGCCTGTGATGCTGGTGCCCACATGGCCGACGGCATCGATCGTGGCCGGGGTGATCGTCCTGGCCGCGGTCCTCGACTTCGTCCTCGTTCCCCGGATCCACGGCTTGGAACTCCAGCGCACCCCGGGACCGATGGTCCGCCTCGGCGATGGCACCCACTGCACTCTGACCCTGATCAATGGGACGAACCGCCGCCTGCGCCTCCACGTCCGCGACGCCTGGGCGCCGAGTGCCGGGGCCGTCGCGACCCGCTCCCACCATGTGCTCGAACCCGGTGAGTCGGCAGAGGTGACCACCGAGCTGGAGCCGACGAGACGAGGTGCACTGCCCGGCGATCTGGTGACGGTGCGCAGCCGCAGTGTGCTCGGACTGATCCACCGGCAGAAGAGCATCGATGTTCCCGCCTCGGTGCGGGTCCTGCCGCCGTTCGTGTCTCGGCGGGAGCTGCCGTCGAAGACCCAGAAGCTGCGCGAACTCGAGGGACGGTCCGCGGTCATGATCCGCGGAATGGGCACCGAATTCGATTCGCTGCGCGACTATGTCGACGGTGACGATGTCCGGTCCATCGATTGGCGGGCCAGTGCTCGCGCTCAGGACCTCGTGGTCAAGACCTGGCGACCGGAGAAGGATCGACGCGTCGTCATCGTCATCGATTCCTCCCGTTTCGCCGCCCGTCGCTGTGGCGAGGGCACGGTCTTCGACGCCGCTTTGGAAGCATCGCTGCTGCTGACGGCTCTGGCCACCGGCGCCGGAGACCGGGTCGATGTCATCGTCGCCGATGCCCGGGTGCGTGCAGCCGCATCGAGCCATCGCGCTCACGATCCGGTCCATGACCTGTCGGTGGCTCTGACGCCGGTGCATCCGGAGCTCTACGACGCGAACTGGGAATCGATCGCCGCAGCAGTTCTGCAGACGTCCAGGCAGCAGGCGCTCGTCGTGCTGGTCACGCAGCTCGACGAAGCGACGGTCGCCGAAGACATCCTGCCCGTGCTGCCGACCCTGACGGCTCACCACCGCGTCGTCGTCGCCGGAGTCGACGATCCGGCATTGTCAGCGCTGGCTGCCCAGCGCGGCGATGTCGACGACGTCTACACGGCTGCGGCCGCCGAGGCAGAGATGCTCGCGACGGCATCGCTGCGGACTCGCCTGCGCGGGCTCGGCGTCGCTAGCGTCCACGCTCTGCCCGAGAAGCTTCCCGGAGCATTGGCCGACCTCTACATCCGACTCAAGGTCACCGGCGGGCTGTGACCGGAACGCCCGTCAGGGGCGGGTACGCAGGTCAGCGGTCGGTCGAGATGACCGAGTATCCGGCCTGGTGATCGTCCAGATCAGCACTGAGTCCGGCTGCGGCAGCGCGCTTGCCGAAGTACCGGGCATAGACGACGACCGCGGCGGTGTAGGCCACGCCGATGGCGATCTTGAGCGCCGGCGGAATCGGGTTCGGGGTCACGAACCCTTCGATGAGCCCCGAACCCAACAGCAGCAGCACGAGGCCGCCGGCGACGACGAGCAGCGACCGGGCCTCACCGGCAAGCTTGTCACGGCGCAGCCTGGGCCCCGGCACCACCCAGGCGAAGAAGAGACGCAGACCCGCGGCAGCGGCGAGGATGATGCAGCTGATCTCCGGAATCCCGTGCGGCAGGATGTAGAGGAAGAAGTCGGAGGCTCTGCCGAACTCGAACATCATCGCCCCGGAGAAGCCGACGTTGACCGCATTCGAGAACAGTCCGACGATGACGTAGCCGCCGGTGATGCCGAGGAGGACGAACTGGACGGCGATCCAGGCGTTGTTCGTCCACACGCCGACGGCGAAGAAGCCGTTCGGGTTCTCCTTGTAGTAGTCGACGAAATCGTGTTCGGCGAACTGTCGTCGGAACTCCCGATCGCCGAAGGTCTCGAGCACTTCCGGATGCGTTCCCGCCCAGATCCCCGACACGACGGCGACGGCGAGGAATCCGGCGGCCACGATGACGAAGTCCCACCGCAGCCGGTACAGCGACAGCGGCAGACTGATGACGAAGAACCGTGACAGGCCCGACAGTCCCCCGCTGGGCACGGACGAGAGATGATTGCGACAGCGGTGGACGATCGCCGAGAGCCGTGCGGCTTCGAGAGAGTCGGGGGCCACGGTCGTGATCCGTGAGAGATCCTTCGACGCGGTCCGGTAGAGCTCAAGGAAACGGGTCGTCTGCTCAGGTGTCAGCGTGTTCTTCTTCGCCAATGCCGACAGTTCCAGCCAGTCATCGCCGTGCAGCTGGGCCAGCAGGTTCGGATCCATCCCTCCAGCCTATCGGAGACGACGCACAGGCACCTCCGACGTTGCGAGAGGCACCCGCATGCTCTCGGCGAAACGTCCGCCTCGGAACGCGGCGATGTGACACGATGGGCGGGTGAGTACTCTGATCACCGGTGAAGCCGTCGAACTCAATGTCCAGCCCGCCGCTCTGGCGGCTCGGGCGTTGAGCGCTCTGATCGACTACATCGTCTATTCGCTGGTGAATATCGGATTGCTCATCGCGATGTTCTGGTTCATGCTCAAGGTCCTCGATCTCAACGGACTGCTTCTCGGCTCACTCATCACCGTCATGACGATCTTCGTCTTCGTGCTGCTGCCGATGCTCGTCGAGGTGCTCAGCCACGGTCGTTCGCTGGGCAAGCTCATCCTCGGGCTGCGGGTCGTCCGCGACGACGGCGGTGCGGTGCGCCTGCGGCATTCCTTCATCCGCGCCCTGCTGTGGCCGTTCGAGTTCGTCTCCTCGGGCGGCGGCATCGCAGCCCTGTCCGGGCTCCTCTCACCGCAGGCCAAGCGCCTCGGCGACTATCTGGCCGGAACCATCGCCGTGAGCGAACGCAGCCGACCTCTGCCGCCCATGCACACTCACGTGGCTCCGCATCTGCACGACTGGCTGGGCCGCACCGATGTGACGTCGCTGCCCGACGGCCTGCATCGGCGCATCGTCCGGTTTCTCGCCATGGCGCCCCAGCTCGGAGCGGAGTCGCGGTGGCAGCGAGCCATCGAGCTCGCCACCGAGCTCAATGTCTATGTGGCTCCGGCCCCGCCGGAGGGTACGTTTCCCGAACAGTTCCTGTCCGCAGTCATCCACCGGCTGCGCATCGCCGAGATCGAGAAGCAGCGCCGACGCACGGCTCGTGCGAACGCGTTCCGGTCCGGAGTCGACGCGCTCCCCTACGGTCTCAGCCTCACCCGCCGCCGGTCCGATCAGTAGCGGTAGTGCTCGGGTTTGAACGGTCCCGCCACGTCCACACCGATGTATTCGGCCTGTTCCTTGCTCAGTTCGGACAGCTTCGCCCCGAGAGCCGGCAGGTGGAGGCGCGCCACCTTCTCGTCGAGTTCCTTCGCCAGGCGGTGCACCGTGTTGCCGTAGTCGTCGTGAGCGTTCCACAGCTCGATCTGGGCGAGCACCTGATTGCTGAACGACGCACTCATCACGAACGACGGATGTCCGGTGGCGTTGCCCAGGTTGAGCAGCCGTCCTTCGGAGAGGACGAGGAAGTCCGTGCGGTCACGGTCGAGTCCCGCCTCGGCGGGCACGGGTACGCTCCACTCGTGGACCTGGGGTTTGATCTCGATCTTCTCCACTCCGGGCAGACGGGACAGCCCGGCCAGATCGATCTCCTCGTCGAAGTGGCCGACGTTGCCGACGATGGCACCGGGTTTGAGCGTCTGCAGCACATCGACATCGAGGACCCGGGTGTTGCCCGTCGTGGTGATGATGATGTCAGCCTGGGCAGCCGCCTCGGCGAGGAGATCGACCTGGTAGCCGTCCATCGTCGCCTGCAGCGCACAGATCGGGTCGATCTCGGTGACGATGACGCGCGCACCCTGTCCGCGCAGAGCCTCGGCGGCGCCCTTGCCGACGTCGCCGTAGCCGATGACGACGGCGATCTTTCCGCCGATGAGGACGTCGGTGGCGCGGTTGAGTCCGTCGGGCAGCGAATGGCGGATGCCGTAGCGGTTGTCGAACTTCGACTTCGTCACGGAGTCGTTGACGTTGATGGCGGGGAACGGCAGTCCGCCCTGTTCGGCGAGGCGGTAGAGTCGGTTGACTCCGGTCGTCGTCTCCTCGCTCACCCCCTTGATCCCGGCAGCCAGGCGGGCGAACCGGCCGGGAGTCGCCGCGATGGACGTGGCGATCTGCTTGAGCAGGACTGCGTATTCCTCCGAGTCCTCGACTCCGGCGGTGGGCACTCCCCCGGCGGCTTCGAATTCGGTGCCCTTGAGCACGTACATGGTGGCGTCGCCGCCGTCGTCGAGGATGAGGTTGGGACCGTCTGCGAAGTCGAAGATCTTGTCCGCAGCCCACCAGTACTCGTCGAGGGTCTCGCCCTTCCACGCGAAGACCGGGACACCGGCCGGGGCGTCGGGAGTGCCGGATCCGACGACGACGGCCGCCGCGGCTTCGTCCTGGGTGGAGAAGATATTGCAGCTGGCCCACCTGACGTCTGCACCGAGTGCGACGAGGGTCTCGATGAGCACCGCGGTCTGCACGGTCATGTGCAGGCTGCCGGCGATGCGCGCCCCGGCCAGCGGCAACGTCGACGCGTACTCCTCACGCAGCGCCATGAGGCCCGGCATCTCCCTTTCGGCGAGGCGGATCTGGTGCCGGCCGGCCTCGGCCAAGCTGAGATCGGCGACCTTGAAGTCAGTGGAATCGAGCACGGTACCTCCATACGGCGGGCTGTCTGATCGGCTTCGAGTCTATTGCCGGGCAGGCGGCTTGTCGCGTCGTGCCCGATCTGCGGACAGCGCCGGCTTCAGGCGCGAGCGGTGACGAAGTCCGTGACCTGGCGGGTGAGTGCGTCGACCTGCGCCGGATCGGCGGCCTCGACGTTGAGACGGACGAGAGGTTCGGTGTTGGACTTGCGCAGGTTCACCCACCAGTCCGACCCCTGCAGACCGATTCCGTCGAGGTCATCGACGGTGCTGTCGGGGAACTCTCCGGCGTGGGCGGCGAAGGCGGCGAGCACGGCGTCGGGATCGGAGACGGTGAAGTTGATCTCGCCGGACTGTTCGAACCTGTCATAGTCGGCGACCAGACGAGAGGCGGGAGCCTGTGACCCGGCGAGGGCGGCGATGAGGTGGCAGGCGGCGAGCATTCCCGAGTCCGCGCCGAAGAATTCGTCGAAATAGAAATGTGCGGAGTGTTCGCAGGCGAAGACGGATCCGGTTTCGCGCATGAGCGTCTTGATGCCCGAATGACCGACCTTCGATCTCAGTGCATGGCCGCCGGAGGCTGTGATCGTCTCGGCCACACTGCGGGAGGTGATGAGGTTGTGGATGACGGTCGGGCGGTCATTGCCGAGTGCTCGGGCCCGGGCGATCTCCCGTTCGGCGACGAGTGCGCCGACGGCCGAGGCCGACATCGTCGCCCCGGTCTCGTCGATGAAGAAGCACCGGTCGGCGTCCCCGTCGAAGACGAGGCCCAGATCGGCGCCGTTGTCGACGACGGCGCGTGCGGCGTCGACGAGGTTCTCGGGTTTGAGCGGGTTCGCTTCGTGGTTGGGGAAGGTGCCGTCGAGTTCGGTGAAGAGGCCGATGACGTCGAAGGGCACCGAGGCGGCTCCGGCGTCCGCGCCGAAGACCTCCCCGAGGAGGCGCCCGGCCATGCCGTTGCCGGCGTCGAGCACGATCGTCAGACCCTGCACCTCATCGACGTGCGTGAGTTCGCGGATCCGGGCCACGTACTGCTGCCTCATCCGTGTTGCCGCAGCCGCATCCTCGGCGACTCTGCGGTCGTCGCTCTGCGGTGCGGTGATCGCGAGTTCCCGGACCCTCGAGAGACCGGAGGCGAGGCTGACGCCGGCGGCGCTGGGCCCGCAGATCTTGATCCCGTTGTAGTCGGCGGGATTGTGGCTGGCGGTGATCATGGCGCCGGGCAGGTCGAAGATGCCGGAGGCGAAGTAGAGCTGATCGGTCGAGCACAGTCCCAGCAGGACGGCTGTCGATCCGGACGCGTCGACTCCGGCGGCGAAGGAGCGGGCGAACCCGGGAGAACTCGGTCGCATATCGTGACCGATGACCACCTCGGTGGCGGCGTGGATCTCTGCCATGGCTCTGGCCGTCGCCCAGCCGAGTGCGAACAGGATGTCCTCGTCGAGCTGATCGGGAATGCGACCGCGGATGTCATAGGCGCCGACGGCGGCATCGAGCGCGGCCGCCCGGGCTCGCCCGAGGTCGGAGTCAGTCAGGATCTGCGGTACGGGATCGGTGCCGGTCGAGCTCGGTTCGGGCAGGGTCATGAGTCGCCGATGATGCGCAGGTGACCGTGTCGGCGTCCTGCGGCCGCCGGGTCGTCGGCCGGGGCCGACTCGGGCCCGGCCGGGGCCGACTCGGGCCCGGGCGGGGTCCGATCGGCACGGTCGGCGGCTTCACGGACGGCGTCGGCGATGGCCAGCAGGTCATCGTGGCTGCGTTCGGGCGGGGCCTGGCCGGAGTCGATGCGGATGAGCTGCCAATCCACGGGTGGGGTCAGCTTCGCCGCATGTTCGGCGCACAGGTCATGAGCGCCCGGCTCGGCTCGCCTGCCCAGAGGTCCGATGACGACGGTCGCATCGGCGTGCACGTACGTCATGGTGGCGGCGGCGGGGCGCGAACAGCTGACTTTGGAACACATTCTCACGGCTGACACAGTCCCACACT
Organism: Brevibacterium sp. VCM10; assembly: GCF_000583215.1. NCBI lineage: Bacteria > Bacillati > Actinomycetota > Actinomycetes > Micrococcales > Brevibacteriaceae > Brevibacterium > Brevibacterium sp. VCM10. Next base: position 48,167 of record NZ_JAJB01000013.1, on the reverse strand, counting down.
CTACACGCCGCGACCCGCCGATTCGCTCAGGCGCGGCGGCCCCGCACGTAGAATGAGAGGCTATGAGACCACGGCGACATCGCGACCGACACGGGCGGGGTCTGCGGTCTCCGCTGCACCGGGCCGAGGTGCCTGCGCGGCTGAGTCGGGCGGAGAGTTTCACCGCGGTCGCGGCCGCCGAGTTCGCCCGGATGCGCAGACGCGAGCCCGATCTCCTCGCCGAGGTGGTGCTGGCCGTCGATTCCGTCCCGCCGGCGAGTTCGACCGAACCGAGCTTCGGTCGCGTCTTCCCGTCGGCCGGGGATCGGCCCACCCATATCGTCCTCTACCGGCGGGTGATCGAAGACCATGCCGGCAGCGAGGCCCGCGATGCGCTCATCGCCGAGGTGGTGGCCGACCAGATCGATATCCTCCGTCGCACCTGAGACCCCTCGGCGGGCCTCCCCGGCGCGGCAGGTCGAGCAGGCCCGCCCACAGCAGGTCGCAGGATCTCAGCCGAGACGGATATCCCGGTAGGCCACCCCCGCCGGGGCCGGGGCCGGAACGGCAGTGGAGATACCGTCCTCTGTGGTCACGACGAGAGTCGCATGCACTCCATCGGCCTGCGACCCCGAAGCTTGGGATCCTTTGAGGACGAGCGCGCGCACCGGCTCCTCGGAGACCTCGCTCGGGTTGAACACGGTCGTTCCCGTCGGGTTGAGATCGATCGACTGCGGGTCGGTAAGCGTTCCGTCGTCGAGCATTCCCTGCACCTGCACATGCCCCTGACCGGGCGAGAGATAAAGGGAGGACTCACCCGTGCGCGGAAGCGCCAAGATCTGGGTCTCGGCGAGAGTGTCGGTTGACGGGATGCTGCCGAAGTCGGCCGCACCCTTCTGACCGTCCTTGCCGATGAAGGCCCCCGCCTGCACACGCTGCGACGATTCGACGACGAGGCTCGTGGCATCGAGATCGCCGAGCTCGGCCTCGGCGACACCGCGGCCGACGACGGTCATGGACGAACGGCGAATGGCGATCTCGCCGTCGGGTCCGTACGCCCTCAGGGACACCTCGGCGAGATCGCTGCTCGGGTTCGCCACCCGCACCCGCACATCCTTGCCGCTGAGTCCGGTGAGCACCTGCTGGCGATCGGCTCCGGCACCACCGGCGGCGAGGTCGATGCCCTGCGGTTCGAGGCCGTCGAGGACGGTCTCCTGGATCGAGCCGGCCAGCACTCCACCGTCGACGGTGACGTCGACGGCCAGGGCTTCGGCTCCTCCGGCCAGACCGCCCAGCGGGACGGCACGCTGCTGACCGGCCTTGATGCTCAGTTCGGTCGGTTCTGCAGTCTCACCGCCGGGAGTCATGAGGGCGACCTTCGCCTGGACGGGAACGTCTCCCGGATTGCTCAGCAGCAGCTGCGAGTTCGAGCCGGTGGCACCGGATCCGGCGACGATCCGGAAGCTGCTCGACGCCTGGGCACAGGTGAGTGTGGCGAGGCCGGTGAGGTCACCGGAACTGCCTTCGACGGTCTCGAGACCGGTCGTCAGTGCAGGGGCGCCGGGACGGGCGAAACCGGTGACGAGCTTTGTCGAGTCGATGCTGTCATCGCCGGAGACGAAACCCTGGCCGGAGGGATTGTCGAAGTCGATCGAACCGCCCAGATCGGCGACCTGCAGGCGAGCCGAGGAGGTCGAGCCGTCTGCAGCGCCGATCGGAGCGGACGCGGAGACGACCCGCGTCGAGACCTTCGAATCATCGACGAACTCGGCATCGGTGCCTTCGGCTTCCCCGGCTGTGAGCAGGGGACCCGGGCAGACGACGCGGGTATCCGCGGTGGGCATGCGCACCTGCTCGGGGCTGCGGTTCAGCGTGCCGGGGGTCAGCGGAGTGAGGAACGAGGTCGTGGCCACGAGCACTCCGGGCACGGCGATGGCCGCGAAGGTGACGATGCTGCGCTGATGCTTCATGCTCTCTCCTCGGCGCGGCCGGGCGTGCTCGTCGTGTTCCCTGCCCGACCGAAGGGAATGGCCACGATGAGGCTGAGCAGTCCGAGGACCCATCCGACGATGACTCCGACCGGGTAGAGCGGCGAGTTCAATGTGATGTCCACCGTCCCTCCGGACGCGGGGAGGTCGAATTCGCGGGCCCACTCCTCTGCGTCGGGTTTCGGCTGCGGCAGCGGCTCGCCGTCGATGCGCGCGGTGATTCCGTCTGAGGCGTCGGCGATCGTCAGTGTGCGCCCCTCCTGGCCGGCCGGCACCGTCGCGGTGGTGCCCGTCATCGCCGCGGTGGAGACCTGCCCTTCGGAGTCGCGGATGAGGAACCGTCCGCTGTAGGGCTTGTCGACGCGCCACAGCTGTCCCGACGAGGTGGGGCCGACCGGCAGGAGACCCTCCGAGACGGACACGGAGTTGGTCAGGCTGCCGGCGTTCGGGCCGATGAGGACGAAATCGACCCCGAGCTCGCCGAGGATGCTGCCGACGTCACCGGCGTCGTCGGCCGACAGCGCGGACGCGGCCTGAGCCACGAGCACCTGGTCGGAGGTGATCGGCAGCGGACGACGCTGCCACGGCCACCCGCCGACGGTCTCGGCCGAGGTCACGGTCGAGGTGCCCAGAACCGTGCCGTCGGCAGAGGAGACGAGAGTGGCCAGAACCTCTCCGTCGACATTGTCCAGACGGAGAGTGCGCGCCTGGGTCGCCCCTTCTGCGCGATCGGCGGCCAGAGCGGGGACAGTGCTCTCGGATGTCGCGGTGACCGGGTCCGACGAGGACGCGGCCTGTCCGGCACCGATGGCGATGAGCCCGATGGCCGCCGCTGTCACGAGCCCGACGAGGACGCGCATGGGCGCACGACCAGCGGTCGCGGAGCTCGCCTCGGCACCGCTCTTCGGGGTCGTCGCACCGGCGGTCCGGCCGCGCCGGGGACGTCGTCCGGCCGCGCGGTCGGCACCGAGGCACAGCAGCAGGATCGAGCCGAGGCTGACCAGGGTCAGTCCTGCTGCGGGGTAGGACTCGATGAGATGGAACGGCCCCGTCTGCGCGGGCAGATGCACTTGGACCGTGGCAAGGACGAGACCGCCGAGGTAGAGCCCGACCGCCCAGGTCAGGCGGGAGAGTTCGAGCCGGGTTTCGATGAGGGCGAAGAAGGCCAGGATGAGCATCGGCAGCATGAGGACCGGTGCCCAGAGCTCGAGAACGTCGGCAGAGACCTCGCCGAGACCGAGGTCGGCGATGAGGTTCGCCAGCCAGGTCATGTCGATGGGAGCGGGGAAGCCGACGGCCAGAAGATACGTCGGCGCAGAGTCCGTGGCCGTGGTCTGCCCGGGCATGGTCAGCAGCGTTCCGGGTTCGCGGACCACGGCCCACAGCCATGGCCAGCCCAGGAACACGGTCGGAGCGAGCAGCCACAGATGACGCAGGCCGCGACCGGCGACCAGCAGCACCGCTGTGCCGAGGATCGTGACCAGCAGGAGGAGCGGAACTCCGGCGGTGATGACGTACAGCAGCAGCCCGGTGCCGGCCGCTGCGGCGACCGATCCGGTGGCCAGGCTGCGGCGCAGAGTCAGCACCGTCAGCGGTGCGCAGATCCACACGAGGATCACACCGAGGCGGCCGTCCGACAGCGCGGTCGTCAGCAGCGGGGACGCGATCCACAGCAGAGCGGCGAGGCCGCGCACCCAACGCTTCGCCAGCACGCTGCCGGTACCCGCGTAGGCGGTGACGGCGGCCAGGATCGGCGCGGTCAGAAGCAGGGAGCGGACCATGACGTCGACATGGCCGAAGAAGAGAAGGGAGAGAGCGCCGATGACGAGATGATAGGGGTCGGCAGGCACTGCTGCACCGGTCGAGACATCGAGGTGGCGGCCGAGCAGGCGGTCGACGATCTCACCGAGGCCGATATCGGTCGAGCCCAGGGCGCCGCCGTCGAGGTGACCGGGGCCGAAGAGTCGAAAGCTGATGACACCGCTCATCACCACGGCGGCAAGGATCACATAGGTCAGGGGTGCGCGGAGCAGACTCGAACCGCTGGAGATCTCCAGACGGGAGAAGGAGTCGATTGCCTCCTCGGTGTCGCCGACCGGGTTGAGTTCGGCATCGGCGTCGGGCTCGCCGGCGGGCACCTCTGCCGGGCGCGGTTCGTCGCTGTCCCTGCTCATCGTCCGGCGCTGGACGGCGAGTTCTTCGTCGTCGGCGTAGAGAGCGGCGACGTGGGCGGTGTTCGATCGTCTGGCGACTCGGTTGCGACGGGCGTTGGCTCGGCGCAGCGGAGCAGTGGTCGACACGTCGGCGGGTAGGCCGAAGAGCGCGGAGAGATGCCATCCGGCAGGCTTGAAGTTGTTCGCCAGCAGCCCGCCGACGATTCGACCGAGGTGTCCGAGAGCGAGCAGGCAGAACAGTGGGAACAGCCCCTGTCCGGCGAGGCTGAGGCGGTAGCGCTGCTCGGCCCTGATCTGGGCCTTCGACCTCGGCGGGTGGGGTGAGGAGCCGAGCCGGGCGGCGGAGGCCGATGCGATCTCCATCCGCGCGCGCGGCGCCAGCAGAACTCGAGCGCCGAGGTCACGGAGACGACGGGAGTATTCGAGACCGGAATAGGCGGGGCCGAGCACGCGGGACGGTGCTCCGATGCGTTCGAGTTCCGTGGTGGACATGAGCAGGCCGGGCAGGTCGAGACCCAACGTTTCGACCTGGCTGTCGCGCTGCCCCTGGTCGATCTCCCCGGCGCCCACGGGGTTGAAGCGCTCCCCCGCCGAGGCGGTGCTCACTCCTGCGGAGACGATGCGACCGGAGCACATGAGCTTCGGTCCGACGGCGGCGATGGATTCGGTCTCCCCGATGGCGTCGAGCAGCTCATCGAGGCAGTCGGGTTCGGGACGGGAGTCAGGGGTGAGGAACCACAGGAAATCCGAGTCCGCGACGTCCGGCATCTCGCCGGCTTCGCGGACCGTCCGACCCCCGAGATCCACCACGGGGATCTCGGGGAAGTGCGGACGAAGAGCTGTTTCGAGCTCGACCTTGCTGGCATCGTCGCCGGAGACGACGACGATGGTGACGGATTGACTCACACGACCTTTTTCTTGAGCCGGCGGCGTTCGCGTTCGGACATTCCGCCCCAGATGCCGAAGCGCTCATCGTTGGCGAGAGCATATTCGAGGCATTCGGAACGGACGTCGCAGGAGGCGCAGACCCGCTTGGCTTCACGAGTCGATCCACCCTTCTCCGGGAAGAACGCCTCGGGGTCGGTCTGAGCGCAGAGGGCCTGGTCCTGCCAGGACAGTTCGCCGTCGTCCGCGGCTCCCAGGAGCAGCGACAGCGGAGACACCGCGGAGTTGTCCGGCTGCAGCGGTGTCAGATCACTCGGATCGACGGCCAGCGGATCCGGCAGCGTCTCGGGTGTGCGTGCTCCCGGTTCGATGAACCAGTCTTCGGCACGGCGGGAGGTGACTCCCGGTGCGGCGGTGAAGTCTTCTCTCTCCCGCCATTCTCTCTGTGCACTTTGCACGGTTTTCCCCTTTCTCACGCTCGAGCAGGTCCAGTACCGTGACTGAGGCGATCAGTCCGATGTACGGTCGAATCCTGAAGGATCCCTGCTCGGCGCGTTCCCCTTAGGTATAAATTACACGCGTGTCATTACCGCCCCGTCAAGCCCTTATGGAGTACTGAGACACCCCATGAGACGCAATTCGAACACGCATTCACATGCACACGCACCCAGAACCCCATATATAGGTCACGGTCCGGTCATAGGGCACAACCTGTGGGATCCGCCTGAACAAACCTGGAGAATTTAGAAAGTGGGGACCCGCAATGGGATTATGGAGGAATGAGAGTGGAATCACCGGCGGCCCGGCATGAATGATCGTCTGCTCACCGTCTACGCGCCTCCCGTCGAGGAAGAGATCGGGCAGGGTTCCGACCTCTCTGCGATCCTCATCAACGCACTGCGGCGCAACCGCATCGACCTCAAGGACGGCGATATCCTCGTCGTCGCGTCGAAGGTCGTCTCCAAAGCCGAGGGCCGCCTGCGCACGGTCTCAGATCGCGCCGAGTTCGAAGAACTCGTCGCGGAGATCGGCACTCACCTCGTCGCCGAACGCTCCTATCGCTCCGGCACCACCGTTCAGGTCGTGCGCACTCCGGCGGGCACCGTGCAGGCCGCAGCGGGTCTCGACCAGTCGAACTCCGGCGGCGCCGTCATCCTCCACCCCCTCGACAGCGACCGGTCCGCCGATGGTCTGCGCCGACGGGTCGAGCAGGCCTTCGAGGTGCGCATCGGTCTGGTCATCTCGGATACGAGTTCGCGGCCGTGGCGGGTCGGGGTCGGCGATATCGCCATCGGACTGTCCGGGTTCTCCGGCCTGGACGACCAGCGCGGGCGCCCCGACGACGACGGACGCGTCCAGACCGTGACCGTGCGCGCTGTCGCCGACGAGATCGCGGCGGCAGCGGACCTGGTCAAAGGCTCCTCCCGCGGACTGCCGATGGCGTTGGTCCGCGGGGCCGGCGGATACCTCGACAACGGCAGCGACGGCGCCCGGGCACTGTCCCGCGATCTCGGCGAGGACTGGTTCCGCCACGGTCACGTCGAAGCCATCCAGCGCGGGCTGGGCGTCACCGACCTGCCCGGCAGCGCCCCTGCCGGCGACAACAGCGACGACATCCTCGAACGCGTCTCTCGAGCGATCCGCGTCGTCCGCGCCGGGCAGTCGCGGACTCCCGGCCATGCGGCATGGCGGATGCGCATCGAAGGCTCCGGATCGCGGATCACGCTCAGTCCCTCTGATTCACCGGCGACCGCTCAGTCGGGCGGTCCTCCGCTGCTCGAGGCGATGGTCGGGCTCGGGTCCTTGGTCGAACGGCTCCACACCGCGCTCTTCGCCGAGGATCTCAGTGCTTCCACCCGCTATCACTGGGTCGACGGTGAGCTGGGGGCCTTCCCCCGCGGGGTGACGATCGACATCGGTCTCATCGTGCCCTGATCTGCCCGGCCGACACCACACAACCGACACCGAAGAAAGCGGCTATGGATCTCTCAGTCATTGCGCACACCGGCGGACCTGTCCTCATCTGGCGCGGCCCCGATTTCGATCGCCTAGACCTCACCGGCCCGGTCGTCTCGAACTGGGTGAATAAGGGAGTCGGCCTCTTCGGCGACTACGACCTCGGCCCGGACTTCACACTCTTCGCTCCGCTGCCGGAGGGGCTGCACTGGCGTGAACTCGTCGCGATCCTCAGCGTCCTGCTGGCCGGAGGCCGCGTCACCATCGCCGCAGAACCGCCGGCGGATGACTTCAAGGCTCTCGTTCCCGTCGGTCATGAGGATGATGACGCGGTGGCCGATGCCGACGAGGTCTTCGTCTTCAATCCCCCGGCCCTGGCGCTGAGCACTCCGGTCGATACCGATTTCATCGACGTCAATTCCGCGATCCGCGCCTACCCCGATGTCACTGCACGCCGCCTCGACGCTTCGGGAATCCTCGAAGTGGACGGACAGGCCATCGGCTGGACGAGCTCGGAGACGACCGCCGAGGCCCGCCCGCAGGGACTGCTCGTCGCGAACTCGACCCCGCTGCCGGGCGAGTGGCCGCGCTTCCTGCAGCACCTCCTCGGTGGTGGTGAAGTCCTGCTCACCAGCAGAGTCGACGATGCTCGCATCACGGACCTGGCCGCCGGGCTGGGAGTGGTCCATGGCACACTGGGCACATGGACAAAGTAGTTGATACCCCCGCAGCAGCGGTGGCCGACATTGCAGATGAATCATCGATCGCCGTGGGCGGCTTCGGTGTCGTGGGCGTGCCCGAATTCCTCATCCGGGCGCTCCAGGATCAGGGAGCGAAGGACCTCGAGGTGATCTCGAACAACGCCGGCGTCGACGGCCGCGGTCTGGGCATTCTGCTCGCCGACGGGCGGCTTCGCCGCATCATCGCCTCCTACGTCGGCGAGAACAAGGAATTCGCCCGTCAGTACCTCTCCGGTGAACTCGAGGTCGAACTCACCCCGCAGGGCACCCTGGCGGAGAAGCTGCGTGCAGGAGGCGCCGGAATCCCGGGCTTCTACACCATCACCGGCGCAGGCACCCAGGTCGCCGAGGGAGGCATGCCCTGGAAGTACGACTCGGACGGCAACGTCGTCACGGAGTCCCCGGCCAAGGAGACCAAGGTCTTCGACACCTTCGGCGAAGAGAAGGAATACGTCCTCGAGAAGTCCCTGGCCCCCGACTACGCACTTGTGCGTGCGGCAATCGGCGACCGGCACGGCAATCTCGTGTTCCACTCCTCGGCCAGGAACTTCAATCCCCCGGCCGCACAGTCGGCTCGCATCACCATCGCCGAGGTCGAAAAGCTCGTCGAACCCGGCGAGATCGATCCCGACATGGTCCACGTGCCGGGCGTCTTCGTCCACCGCGTGGTGCCGCTGACACCTGAGCAGGTGGCGGACAAGCCCATCGAGAAGCGCACCGTACGAGAAGCCTGAGGAGACACAGAAATGTCATTGACACGCAATCAGATGGCGGCCCGTGCCGCCCAGGAACTCGAGGACGGCAGCTACGTCAACCTCGGCATCGGCATGCCGACCCTGGTTCCGAACTTCCTGCCCGAGGGCGTCCATCTCGTCCTCCAGTCGGAGAACGGGCTGCTCGGTGTCGGCCCCTACCCGACCGAGGACGAGATCGACCCCGACCTCATCAACGCGGGCAAGGAGATCGTGACGATGAACCCGGGCGCCGCGTACTTCGACTCGGCGGCGAGCTTCGGCATGATCCGCGGCGGCAAGATCAACGCCGCGATCCTCGGCGCCATGCAGGTGGCCACGAACGGCGACATCGCGAACTGGATGATCCCGGGCAAGATGGTCAAGGGCATGGGCGGCGCGATGGACCTCGTGCACGGCGCCCAGCGCGTCATCGTCATCATGGACCACGTCGCCAAGGACGGCTCGCACAAGCTGCTGAAGTCCTGCGACCTGCCGCTGACCGGAAAGGGCGTCGTCGAACGCATCATCACCGATATCGCAGTCCTCGATGTCAGCGGTGACGCCTTCACCCTCGTCGAACTCGCCCCGGGTGTGACCGTCGACGAGGTCAAGGAGAAGACCGGCGCCGAGGTGATCGTCCCCGCCGACGTCCCCACCGTCGAGGTCGCCGCCTGAGTTCCAGGTGACCGGCAGGCGGCTCTGCCGTACGCGAGCAGTGTCCGAACGAGGACACCTGCCGATCGAACAGTGGTCACGTTCGGATGCTGTGAACGCTCAGAAGCATCCGTTTGTGACCACTGTTCTGTGTTCTGCCGCCCGAGAGGAGTCCGGTCCGTTCGCCGCAGACTCAGCGGCCGGCTGCTCCGGAGTTCAAGCCGGTGGTCGCCACGAACAGGTCGCCGTGGCCGTCTGCCGTCACTGTCGGTTCGTTCGCCGCGATGAAGGCGCTCTGCCCACGCTCGAGGGTGAGCGTCGAACCGAGCGAGCTGAGAGTGACAGTTCCCGCGGTGCACAGCGCGATCGCCGCACCGCGCCGCTGCACGGTCGTCATGCGCGGACACCGCAGCGCCTGCAGAGCGAAATCATCGGTGGGTCCGAGCAGCATTCCCGAGTGGTCGGGCTCGACCATGCGCGGGGTGCCGGCGCGGAAGTCCGTGATCGTCGCCAGCTGTTCGATGTCGATGTGCTTCGAGGTCAGCCCGCCGCGCACGACGTTGTCGCTCGAGGCCATGACCTCGATGCCTGTGCCGAAGAGGTAGGCATGCAGCACCCCGGCGTCCATGGTCAGCGCCTCACCCGGCTGCAGGTGGACCCGGTTGAGCATGAGTCCGACCAGAGTGCCCGGATCGTGGGGGTAGTCGGTGACGAGCTCACAGAACGTCTGCGCCGGGTCGACTTCGCTGCCGGATCGGCTGATGTGCCCGACCGGCTGTTCGTCGATTCCGTGGGCGGCCACCTCGTCGACGAGCCCGGGCGTCCGTGGGTCGCTGAGGATGATTTCGACGGCACGGGACAGAGCCTTGGACTCGCTGAAGGACTTCAGAGCGCCGATGATCGCGCCCAGGACGTCCAAGGACGGCGGAGTCAGCGGTTGAGAGAGCATCCGTTCGAACGTCGCCCGCACAGCCTTGCGCGGGCGGAATCCCGTGAGCGCGTGGAAGTCCGTGAGCGCGTAGATGAGCTCAGGTTTCGCCGAGGCGTCCTTGAAGTTCCGGTCGGGAGCGTCCAGAGCAGGACCGTTCGCTTCCTCGGCTGCGAATCCTGCCCGCGCCTGCTCGCGATTCGGGTGCACCTGGATCGACAGGGCCTTGCTGGCCGAGAGCACTTTGAGCAGGAACGGCAGTCGCGAGCCGAAGGATTCGAGGGAATCGTGGCCGAGCAGGCCCTCCGGGTCCCCCGCCAGATACTCGATGAGGTTGGGCCCGAGCCGAGGTTCGGCCTCGGTCGCGATACCGCCCGCCGTCCCCTGAGCGCCGAGGCGGTTCTGATGTTCCAGCGGAGCCTGGGTGCAGGTGCGACTGACGTCGAGCCGAGAGGGGCTGACCGGGTGAGCCCCGAGCCAGAGTTCAGCGCAGGGGGTGCCGTCCGGGACAGTGCCGAGGATCGCAGGAATCGCGTCGGTGCTGCCCCATTCGAAGTTCTTCACCGTGTTGTGCAGACGATGCACGCCGGGCCCCCTTCTGACAGTTGAGAGTCGTGACCACATCCGGTGTGTATCCGGGTATGCTTCGCCCAGCCTAGCCCCACCACCACGCGTGAGGGCGGCACTTCACTGACTGTTCAACCGAAGTCACGAGCAATTCATCGCTTGTCACCTGCGCTGATGCTTTCACACCGGTCACCATCGCCCGCAGGATCGTGGGGAGAACCAGACAGTGCCCCGAAGGCGATCCGCAGTGGGATCGTCCTCGGGGCACTGGGTCGCTGACGCTGTCCGCCCTGTCCTCGAAGCCGGGTGTCAGCCGACGACGCGGATGACCTTGGCTCCGCGGTCCAGCATCCAGCTGTAGCTGCGCTTCGTGGTGTTCGTCCGCGACGACCCGGCGTCGTACATCTGGCCCTTGGTCTCGGAGATGATTCCGATGTGACCGGGGATCCAGATCAGATCGCCGGCCTTGGCGTCCTTGAGTGAGATCTCCTTGCCCGCGTAACGCTGCTGGCTGGTTGTGCGCGGCAGTTTGATGCCGTTCTTGCCATAGACGTACTGGGTGTAGCCCGAGCAGTCCCAACCGGTCTTCGGCGAGGTGCCGCCCCAGACGTACCTGACGCCGAGGTTGGCCTTCGCGTCCTTGATGATGGAGGCACGCTGGGCCGCGATCTTCTCGGCCTTGGACGGCGTGTCGTCCTTCTTGGAGTCGTCCTCGGACTTCTCGTCCTCCTTGGAGTCATCCTCCTTGGAATCGTCCTCGGACTTCTCGTCCTCCTTGGAGTCATCCTCCTTGGAGGAGTCGTCCTCCTTGGAATCGTCCTTCGCGGAGTCATCCTCGGACTTGTCGTCTGTCGAGTCCTTGTCGTCTGCAGAACCTTCCCCGGAGTCTGCAGGCGACTTGTCATCGGTGGAATCGTCTCCTGGCGGTGTCGTGCCGTCCGGAGAATTGTCGTCGCTGACTCCGCCTGCGATCGACCCCTTGGCAGAGAACTCGGTGGTTCCGTAGCCTTCGGCCCAGACCAGACGTGCGCCCTGGAAGAGCTGCTCACCGCGGCCCTTCTTGTAGACCACGTCATCCTTGGGGTAACCGAGGTGACCCTTGACGGTCCCCTTGTCACCCCAGTACTTCATGATGGTGCCGGAGGTGTAGTGAGCGCCGGTGTCCTTCGACCAGTAGAACGAGCCCTTTTGGAAGCGCTGCGCGGCGCCCCCGCCCTTGAGGCCGCCCTTCTCCGCAGAGGTGGGCAGCCCCAAGTCGGTGACTGCATCGCCCTTGTACGCCGAAGCGATCGCTCCGGACAGGTGGTAGGCGCCGGTCTTCTTGGACCAGTAGACGGTGCCCTTCTCGAACTTCTGCGCCTTGGCGCCCGAGATGCCCTTGACCTCATATTCCTTGCCGAGAGCCTTGCCGAGCTTGTGCTTCTCGGCGTACTTCTCGATCGTGGTCTTCTTCTCTGTCTTCTTGTCGTCGTCCTTCTTGTCGTCGTCCTTCTTGTCGTCGTCCTTGCTGTCGCTGGGCTGCTCGCCGGTCTTCAGGATCGAGTTGACAGTCGAACGCATCTCGCCCAGCTTGGCGTAGAAGGCATCACCCGGGCACTCGGTCTGTCCCAGATCGCGGTGTCCGACCAGGTTCGACTTCGTCGCCTTCGAGATTCCGTTGATCGAGAACTTCCACGCGATCGCCGAGGCGACGGCATCGCGGGTCTTCTTCGGCGGAGCCGCGCTGTTGTAGGTTCCCAGTACGGAGATGCCGAAGGTTCCGGTGTTGTGTCCGGCGACGTGTGCGCCGATGACGGCCTTCGAGATGTCTCCGCCGCGGGCCTGCCAGAGGCGACCGTACTTGTCTGCGACGACGTTGTATCCGATGTCGTTCCAGCCGCGGCCCTGCTGGTGGTAGGCCTGGATACCGCGGATGATTCCGGGGACGTCGGCTGCTGAGTAGCTGTTCGAGCCGGAGGTGTGGTGGACGACGGCCTGCTTGATGCCGCTGGCGTAGTCGGGGCTGCCGCGGTAGGCCTTGGCACCCCACGAGCTGCGTGAGCCGATCTTCGGCTTCGACACCTTCTTCGCCACGGTCTCGACCGTCGACGATCCGGGCACGTAGTTCTGATTGGTCACCGTCGCACCAGCGGCCGCGTCGACGTTCTCCGCGGATGCCGCCTCGGCGTCGGTCGAGTCCTCGGTCGACTCTTCGGGCGCGGTGTCCGTGCCGGTAGAGTCGCCGCTGACCTGATCGTCGAGTTCGACGGGATCGTTCTCGGCCACGGCCTGAGCGTCGCCGGCGTCCCTCTTCGGGTCGACGAGTACGAGTTCGGCATCACTCGGCGCGGAATCACCGAGGATGCGCATCTGCACAGCGGAGGCGTTGGACACCGTCAACGGTTCCGAGCCCTTGTTCTGAGCCTCTTCCTGCTGCTCTTCGTCCAGGGTGTTCCACGTGCCCCATTCCGAGCCCTGCTTGGTGCGGACCTGGATGCGGATATTGGACTTCGCCTGGGAGAACGTGAAGCCGATGAGGCTCGGGTTGTTCGCGGGGACGTCGAGGACATCGGAGATGAGCGCGATGTTCACTCCGTCTTCGGTCTTCTGACGGACCGAACCGGAGATGTCGTCTTCTCCCTCGGACTTCGTCTCGTCGGACGAATCCTTCGCACCCTCGTCCGCCGCATCGTCGGACTTCACGTCCTCGGACTTCGGGGACTCGCTCTCTGCGCCTTCGGCGGGAGCCTGCTCGGACTCGGTCGGAGCCGATCCCTCAGACGGCACAGCCTCGTCAGCTCCGGAGGTCAGCCCGGCGGAGACGTTGTTGACCGTTGCCGCCGACGCAGACGCCGAGGCAGTGACGATATCGGGCACCTTGGCCGATGCCAGGGCAGTCTGCGACTTGAAGATGTTCGGCAGATTGCTCATGGCGCTCTGGTTGGCGGCGGTGGCGGTGGAATCACTGGAATCGCGGGCACCGGGGACGTTGAGTCCCTCTTTGCTGACGTTCAGCGCCTCTTTGGACACATCGGGCGACGTCGTGGCTGCGGTAGCCGACGGTGCCGTGACCGCTAAGGTGCCGACCAGCGCAACAGAAGCGCAGCCCGCAACAGTGGGCAATAGATATTTCATCGTTACAGCCTTTTCGAGGAAGACAGGGAAGTTCAGGCCTCGAGGTCTCCTTCACCGTTGGCAGAACGGTGGGCAACCCCAACATCTCAAAATTGTTACACATTTTCGGCGTGTCAGACTAGCCACAGAGCAGAATATTCTAATTACACGAGTGTGGTTCCCAGTATTGGCAAGGGACACACCGAGCAAAAGATTTTCCCGGAACGGTCATGGGATCGATCGATTCGGTCATCGGACTCGTCGCGACCAGGCCCACAGCAGCGCCTCATGGCACGTAGCAGATCGCCTTTGCGTCGGCTTCTTCGCCGTTGTCAGAAGAGGAGTCGCCGGCACCCTGTGCCAGCAGCTGCGGCCCTGAACCGGGGTTCGGATCGAGTTCCGCATCGACTCCCGCAGCAGCTGACAGATCGCTTTCGGGAACCGAGAACGCGCCGTTGTCCTCGGCCGAGGATTTCGACGACTCCTCGATCTTATCGGCTACCAGCTGATGTGCCACATCGAAGTCGGGCCGCGACGGAGTGATACGCGGCGGGGTGAGATCAATTGATTCGATCTTCTGCGACTTCACCTTGAGTGCGAGGTCGACGAACGAATCCACCTGAGACGACGGGATGTCCGTCGACACGGCCCCCGGAGTGGCTTTCGCGATCGACTGATAGCGAGTGAGCACGGTGGCCGGGTCGAGCTGTTTGACCATCGCCGTCTGCACGCAGCGCTGACGGATCATCCGCTCATAGTCGCTGGAGAATTCCCGGGAGCGCGCGAACCACAGCGCGTGGAAGCCGTCGAGCTTCTGCTTGCCCGGTTCGATCCACCCCTTGACCGGCCCATGCTGGCCCGTGGTCGGATCGACCTTCGACGAGATCGGCACCCGCTTGCCGGAGACGAGGGTGATTCCACCGAGGGAGTCGATGAGGTTCTCGAACCCCTTGAGATTGATCATCGCGTAGTACTGGACCTCGAGACCGGTGACACCCGAGACGGCGTCCATCGTCGCCTGCTCGCCGGCTGTCTTCGGATCCTCGAACTCGTCCTTGTGCTGCTCGCCCTGCTGGAAGACGGCGTTGAGCAGACATTCGTCTCCGCAGTTGTACCCCTGCGGGTAGTGCTTGTGCAGCGGAGAGTCGTCGGGGAACGGCACATTCTCCATATTGCGGGGCAGACCGATGATGACGGACTTGCCGGTCTTCGCATCGATCGAGACCAGCGACAGGGAATCCGGGCGGATACCCGTCCGCCCCTTTCCGGCATCCGATCCCAGCAGCAGGATGTTGTACCGGCCGTCGACGGGCTTGAGCGCCTTGCCCGAGGCGAACAGGTCGCTCATCAGACCGCGCTGCGAGTTGAGAATCGTCGTCCCCCAGGCCAGGGGGCCCACAACGATGAGCAGGAGGGCGCAGAAGGCCGCCACGAAGCGTTTGCGTGCCTTCCGGGAGATCGTGACGATCCGGATGCGGCGCAGGGTGTCCAAGAGACACACCGCCCAGTTGATCGCGATGACGGGCACCCAGATGGTCAGGAAGGTGAGGATGAAGAGGTTCGTGCCGATCGTGAAGAGGAACGTCCGATTGATGAGGACGATCACACCGGCGATGAGAGCCAGGATCCAGCTGATGGCAGTGATCGACAAAGCGATCTTCGCCCAACGGCGGTTGCCGAAGAGAAGCTGCACTCCCCCGGGCACGAGGGCCGTGACGAGCAGCAGAAGCCACGCCCGCACATCACGCGTCGGCTGCGAAGCATACGACGGGTGGCGGATCGGGTCCACATATCTCGTTTCGGCCACTGACTTCCCTTCGCTTCGGGCTCTGCTCACGGACTGATTCCGGCGTCGACATCCGCGCGAAGCCACGCACAGGTCGCCTCGCCCCGTCGAATGCCCACAGCAGACAACTGTGCCAAAGTCACTTCAGAGTCCACTGTGTTCACCTATTGTGTCGCGTGAGAACCGGCGTTTCCGGCACATCCGCGCCGCGCATGTCGCATTCTTCGCGTGTGCGATTCTTCACAGGCAGAAGAGCGGGCGCGACAGACTCCCACCCGGGGAATCTGCCACGCCCGTTCGTCACCGACCGGCCGACACCGTACACGGCCTGCGGCGAAGAGTTCGGAAAATCCGACTCAGGCGAGGAGCTTGCGCCCCATCACCATGCGCTGGATCTGGTTGGTGCCTTCGTAGATCTGCGTGATCTTCGCATCCCGCATCATCCGCTCCACCGGGTGGTCGACGACGTAGCCGGCTCCGCCGAGCAGCTGCACGGCATCCGTGGTGATCTCCATCGCGGCATCG
The DNA here is from genome assembly GCF_000583215.1 of Brevibacterium sp. VCM10. Taxonomy (NCBI): domain Bacteria; kingdom Bacillati; phylum Actinomycetota; class Actinomycetes; order Micrococcales; family Brevibacteriaceae; genus Brevibacterium; species Brevibacterium sp. VCM10. The sequence goes on along the minus strand of NZ_JAJB01000013.1, from coordinate 32,158 downwards.
GAGGCGAAGGCCTTCGCGGCGGCACCGAAGTAGGTGAGGTCGTCATCGCCGCGTTCGCTCTTGGCGGCGGCGGTGTAGGTGAGCTGACGAGCAGCCTCGAGCTTCATGCCCATATCGGCGAGCATGAACTGGATCGCCTGATTGTCGGCGATCGACTTTCCGAACTGCTGCCGGTCCTTGACGTAGGCAAGGGCGTAGTCGAGCGCGCCCTGAGCGACGCCGACGGCCTGCGCGGCGATCGTGACACGGGTGTGGTCAAGGGTGCGCAGGGCGATCTTCAGCCCCTCCCCGGGCTCGCCGACGATGCGATCACCGGGCAGGCGGACATTGTCGAAGAGGAGCTCCCGGGTGGGCGAGCCCTTGATGCCGAGCTTGCGCTCCTTCTCGCCGAAGGTGAAGCCCTCATCGGACTTCTCGACGACGAAGGCGGAGATGTTGCGCCCGCGTGCTCCGTCGGGGTCGGTCACGGCCATCACCGTGTAGTAGTCGGAGACTCCGGCATTCGTGATCCAGGTCTTGACGCCGTTGAGGATCCAGTCGTCGCCGTCGCGTTCGGCACGGGTCTTCATCGATGCGGTGTCGGATCCGGCTTCACGCTCGGACAGCCCGTAGGAGAATCCGGCTTCCCCGGCGGCCACGGACGGGAAGTACTTCTTCTTGATCTCTTCGCTCCCGCCGAGCTGGACTGGCATGCTGCCGAGCTTGTTCACAGCCGGAATGAGCGATGACGAGACGCAGCCGCGTGCGACCTCTTCGATGATGATCGCCACTGCCAGCGCATCGGCGCCCATGCCCCCGTATTCTTCGGGGATGTGCGCCGCGAAGAAGTCCGTCTCGACGAGGGCCTCGTGCGCTTCCTGCGGGTAGCGGGAGTCCGCATCGACTTCGGCTGCGAACGGCGCGATCTTCTTCTCGACGACGTTGCGGACCGCGGCGCGGATCTCTTCGTGCTCGTCGCTGGGCTGGTACAGGTCGAACATCATTCTCCTCAGACTTATCAAACGTTCAGCAAGCTCTATTATTCCTGCAGCGCCCGCCCTTTGTCGAGAGCGACCTGCCGCAGCTGGCTCCGATAGTCGTCGAGCCGGGTGCGCAGAGCCTCGGCTTCGACACCGTGACCTGCCCCGAGGATGCGCGCCGCCAGCAGGCCGGCGTTCTTCGCGCCGCCGATCGATACGGTGGCCACGGGAACCCCGCCGGGCATCTGCACGATGGACAGCAGCGAGTCCATTCCATCGAGGTGCTTCAGGGGCACGGGAACACCGATGACCGGAAGCGAGGTCATCGACGCGATCATCCCGGGCAGGTGCGCCGCTCCCCCGGCACCGGCAATGATCACACGGATGCCGCGGTCGGCCGCGGATTTCGCCCAGGCGACCATGTCCTCGGGCATCCGGTGAGCGGAGACCACCTCGGCACTCGAGTCGATGCCGAGCTCGTCGAGGGCATCGGCGGCGGCCTTCATCGTCGGCCAGTCCGAGTCCGAGCCCATGACGATGCCGACGGCAGCCGCCTTGTCAGTGGAGCCTTCGTTCTCTGTGGTCATCTGTGCTTCCTTCGTTGCAGGCGGTTGGAATCCGTCGGTGCGGATGGGTGGCGGGTGATTCCGGAACTCAGCGTGTGCCGGATTCGCCCTCGGCCCGGAGGTCCTCCGGAGCGGGCATCTGCGGGTGCGGATCGACATCGACGCCGGCGATGAAGTTCGCGGCATGCCGCGCACGGGCGAGCACGAGCTGCCGATCCTCGCCGTAGGCATTGACGTGGCCGACCTTCCGCCCCGGCCGTACGCCCTTGCCGTAGAGGTGGACCTTCACAGCCGGATCGTGGGCCATGACGTGCAGGTACGGCTGATAGAGGTCGTCGTGATCGGCGCCGAGGATGTTGACCATCACGGACACGTCCTCCCGTGCCGCGGGGCTGCCGAGGGGAAGGTCGAGGACCGCGCGGAGGTGCTGCTCGAATTGGCTCGTCACCGCTCCGTCCTGGGTCCAGTGCCCCGTATTGTGCGGGCGCATCGCGAATTCGTTGATGAGGAAGCCCTCCTCGGTCTCGAACATCTCCATCGCCATGACGCCGGTGACCTCGAGGGTGCCGGCGACGGTGAGGATCGCTTCGGTGATGCCCCGCGCCTTCTCCCCGGACAGATCCGGCGCCGGGGCGATGGCCTCCTTGCACACGCCGTTCTGCTGCCAGGTCTCGACGACCGGCCACACGGCGGTCTGCCCCATCGGGGAGCGCCCGACCATGACGGCGAGCTCGCGGGTGAAGTCGACCTTCTCCTCGGCGAGCAGCTGAGGAACCTCGTTCAGCCATTCGACGGCCTCGTCGAGGTTGTCGATGACGCGCACGCCCTTGCCGTCATAGCCGCCGCGGGGTGTCTTGAGGATGAAGGGGTATCCGACGCGAGCTGCGAACGCCTCGACATCGGCGGCCGAGGTGACCTCCGCCCAGGCGGGGTTGGGCAGACCGAGTTCGTCCATCCTCCTGCGCATCCGGATCTTGTCCTGGGCGAAGATGAGGGCATCGGGCCCCGGGCGCACAGCGTGTCCGGCCTCGACGAGGGCCTGCAGGTGCTCCGGCGGGACGTGTTCGTGGTCGAAGGTGATGACGTCGACGGTCTCAGCGAAGGCCTTGAGCGTCGGATAGTCCGTGTAGTCACCGACGGTCACCTCACTGATGACCTGCGTGGCGGGGGCGTCGGCGGTCTCCGCGAGAACGGAGAAGCGGACGCCGAGGGCTTCTGCGGCGGGGGCGAGCATGCGTGCCAATTGACCGCCGCCAATGACACCGATTCGAGGAAAAGTCACGTGCGCCATCCTATCGTGGGGGTTCAGACGAAAAGGAGCGGGATCTGCAGTTCCTGCTCCGTGGTGGAGCCGTGGTGGCCGATGAGCGCCAGCGCCGAGGCGGATTCCACATCCGAATCGACCACGGCGAAGCCGTCGGTGCAGATGACGAGGAAGTCCCCGATCCGCGGTTGGACGTGCGGGGCGACGGGCCCGAAGTACCCGCGGGCGATCGCCGCGGACTTCGACAGAATGAGCCCGCGGTCGCCGATCGTCTCCTGCCAAGCCGAGAGCACGTCCGCCTCGGCGCCGTCAGCGGCGTAGAGGTGCAGTGCTCGCGGCTCTCCGCCGACGTGGCGCAGACCGGCCTTGAGCTCGGGAAGCTCGGCGAGGTCGAGACGACGTTCGTGGTCGACGTCGACCATTCCGTGGTCGGCGGTGATGAGCATGGTCGCGTCGTGCGGCAGGTCGGAGGCGAGTCGGGACAGAGCGAGATCGACGCGTTCGAGCTCTTCGGTCCAGGCAGCGGAGTCCGCACCGTGCACATGCCCGGTCTTGTCGAGGTTGCCCCAGTAGAGGTAGACGAGGCGGCGACCGGGAGCCTTCGCCTCGGCCAGGGCCTGGGCGCAGCGTTCTTCCAGGGTCTTCGAGTCCCGGAATCGGCCGCCGCGCAGCGATGCCCGGTTGAGCCCGCGCCCGGCGAACTTCTTCTCGCCGAGGCTGACCACATCGATCCCGGCATCCGTGAGGCGTTCGAAGAGCGTCGCATCGGGAACCCAGGCGACCGGGTCGACGTCGAGGTTCCACGTCAGCTGGTTGAACACCGCGTCCTTCTCCGGGTCGAGCACACGGTAGCCGACCACTCCGTGTGCACCGGGCAGGCGCCCCGTGGCCAGAGATGACAGGGAGTTCGCCGTCGTCGACGGGAACCCGGCAGACAGTGTCCGGCGAGTCCCGGCCTGTGACCGGAAGAAGGGAGTGTATCCGCTGTAGCGGCGCAGCTGCTGCTCGCCGAGACCGTCGATGAGCACGACGATCGTCGCCCGGGATTCCCGGTCGAGCCCGAGTGCACGGGCACGATCGGACATCGGCCCGTCGAGGGCCTCGGCCGCACCGAGTCCCAGCGCCGCAGCGGGGACGACATCGGAGAGCATCGGTCCGGCATAGTCCGGAGGCCCCAATGGCTCAGCATCGGATGGGGACGGCAGTCCGTGCCGCGTCGAGTCCTCGATCATCAGCGACGCGACCGCAGCCGGGCGTGGAAGACCGCGGCACGCAGCTTCCCGGCGAAGTCGGTCATGCGGTCGACGGCGGCCTGCCCCTCGGCTTCGGCCGAGACCCGGAGCATGACATCCTCGGCGAAGATCGATCCGCCGTATCCGTGATCGCCCACGCAGTTGGGATCTCCGCAGGTCTCGGGGAACGCCTCGAAGCGCTTCGACGCGCCCCAGGACATCGTCAGCGAGACCTCGACTGGCTTGTCACCGGGTTCGAAGGCGGCGGGATCGGCGAAGGTGCGGCCGACCATCACGGTGCCCAGGCGATCGAGTTCGATGTCCTCGCTGCTCGTGACCGCGCGCGGCTTGGAACCGGGTTCCGCGTTCGGATCGTCATCGACATGGGCCAACAGCAGTCGGGTCTCGGTGAGCACGAAGGCGGTCACATGCCGGTGGATGGATTCGATGTCGACATGGGTGTCGATGTGGACGAAGTGAGCCAGCACCGGTTCGTCGTAGAGAGAGTCGGCGAGTATGCCTTGAGTGAGCTGCGGGTAGTAGCCGGCCGACTGCAGATCGTGAACGAGAACCTCGGGTAATGCCATGCCCACCATTGTGCCCCACTCCCCTGACACATCCCAGCGAGGACCGCCATAACCGGGCGTCCGACGCATATGCTGGAACCATGGAAGACTATCCTGCCGGGTGGGAAGCCGATGTCGTCCTCCGTGACGGCGGCACCGCCCATCTGCGTCCGATCACCCCCGACGATGCCGCTGCCCTGGCCCGCATGCACGAGGCCCAGTCACCGGAATCCGTCTATCTGCGCTTCTTCGCTCCGCTGCCTCGGCTGCCGCAGCGCGATCTCGATCGCTTCGTCAACGTCGACCACCGCGACCGGGTGGCTCTGATCATGCTCATCGGCGATGACATCATCGGCGTCGGTCGCTTCGACCGGATCAGCGACACCGACGCCGAGGTGGCGTTCAACATCGCTGATGCCCACCAGGGCCGCGGGATCGGTTCGATCCTGCTGGAGCACTTGGCCGCGGCCGCGCGCGAATCCGGGATCCAGCGCTTCACCGCCGAGGTGCTGCCCCAGAACCGTTCGATGCTGCAGGTCTTCCAGGCCGCCGGCTACGAAGTCTCCCGCGGATTCGACGACGGCGTCGTAGCCGTGAACTTCGATATCGATCCCACGGCACGGTCCATCGAAGTGCAGGCGTCTCGGGAGCACAGGGCCGAGGCCCTGAGCGTGCGCACGGTCCTCCACCCCACCTCGGTGGCGGTGATCGGCGCCAGCCGCAAACGCAACTCCACCGGCCATCTGCTCATCCGCAACATCACGGCCGCGAAGTTCACCGGCGACCTGTGGGTCGTCCACCCCGAAGCCGATCAGATCGCCGGAGTCCAGGCGTATCCGAGCCTCGACGCGCTGCCGGGCAAGGCCGACCTCGCGGTCATCGCCGTTCCGGCCGAATCCGTCACCGAGGTGGTCAAGGACTGCGCCGTGCACGGGGTCAAAGCCGTGCTCGTCATCTCCTCCGGATTCGCCGAGACCGGTCCCGAAGGAGCCGAGCTCCAGCGCCGCATGGTCGCAACTTCCCGCGCCTACGGAATGCGTGTGGTCGGGCCGAACTCCTTCGGGCTGGTCAACGAGGCCGTCGACATCTCGCTCAACGCCTCCCTGGCCCCGTTCCTCCCGGCGTCCGGTACGCTCGGCCTCTTCAGCCAGTCCGGGGCGCTGGGCACCGCCCTGCTCGCGGCAGCGAAGACTCGCGGCTTGGGCATCTCCACCTTCGTCTCCGCAGGCAACCGCGCCGACCTCTCAGGCAACGACCTCCTCCAGTACTGGGAGGAGGATCCAGCCACGCAGACCGTCGGTCTCTATCTCGAATCCATCGGCAATCCGCGCAAGTTCTCGCGCATCGCCCGTCGAGTCTCCCGCGTCAAACCCGTCGTCGTCATCAAGTCCGACCTCACGGGGCGGGAGCTGCCGCCCGGGCATATCGTGCGCACCTCGTCCCTGGCGCCGAACACCCTCGACCAGGTGCTCGAGCAGGCGGGAGTGATCCGCGCGGATACGATCCACCAGCTCTTCGACCTCACCCAGGTGTTCTCGACTCAGGAGCTGCCGCCGGGCCGACGGGTGGGGGTCATCGGTAACTCTGCGGCTATGAGCACCCTGATCATGCAGCGCGCCCGTTCTGAGGGTCTGCGCGTCGACACCGAGCCCGTGTCCCTGCACCCCGAGGTCGATGCGGAGACCTTCCGGACCGAACTCGATGCGATGTATGCCCGCGACGACGTCGACTCGGTCATCGTCACCTTCACCCCGTCGGCGGGAGCCGAGGAGTCGGAGATCGCCGCGCTGCTGTCCGAGGCCGCCGCACAGTCGGAGAAGACCACTGTGGCCTGCTTCCTCGGCATTCAAGGTGTCCGCGACGAACTGACCAGCTACCTCAAGGACCAGGACGGCAACCGCGTCTCCCGCACGGTGCCCAGCTACATCGGCCCGGAGGATGCCGTGTGGGCGCTGGCCAGGGCGACAGACTACTCGCGTTGGCGCGCCGCCGACCACGGTCGGTACGTCGAACTCGACGACATCGACGACAAAGCGGTGCGTTCGATCATCGATTCGGCTCTCGACGGGGCGCCGCTGGGCACACCGGTTCGCCTCGAACGCGATGCTACGAGAGAGCTGCTCCGCGCCTACGGGATCGAGGTCCTGCCTTATATCACTGCTGCCTCGGTCGACGAGGGGCTCGCCGCCGCCGAGAAGATCGGCTATCCCGTGGCGCTGAAGGCGGTGACGAACGTGCTCCGGCACCGCATGGAGCTCGGCGGGGTGCGCCTGAACATCGATTCGCCCGAAGAACTGGCCGAGGACTTCGCTGCCGTGCAGCGGATCATCACCCAGGTGATCGGCGACGACGAACCCCTCGTCGACGTTCAGGCCATGGCCCCCCACGGTGTCCCGTGTGTCATCCGCGCCGGCGAGGACCCCCTCCTCGGACCGCTGCTGTCCTTCTCTCTGGCCGGGGACACGACCGAGCTGCTCGGCGACGTCTCGCACCGGGTCGCGCCGCTGACGGATCGGGAGGCCGACGACATGATCCGCACGGTCAAAGCCTCCCCGCGCCTGTTCGGCTACCGTGGTCTTCCGCCGATGAACATCGACCCGCTCATCGACGTCCTCGAAAGGCTCTCGGTGCTCGTCGAACGTCATCCGCAGATCCTCGAACTCGTCATCCATCCGATGATCGCTACGGAGACCGAGGGGCATGTGCTCAGCGCCCGTGTCGATCTGCTGCCCGACCCCACCCGCATCGACGGCACCCGCCGACTGCTGAGCTGAGACGGGTCGGAGCAGACACCCGCCCAGCTGAAAGGAGAATCCACGCCCGCCGCAGGCTGTCTTCGAATTTCACCGTCAGAGCGCTGTATTGGCGCGTCTTATACCAATTCGCAGACTTGACGGGTAGTGTCTGTATCCGTTCACCACGAAATGTTATGAATTCGTGTTTTAATGAGTGGCCGCTCCAGTGGCCACTGTCTGTGGCCAGTCACTGGCCATCCACCGTCCCAGGCGTCCGCGGTCAGCGGGTGTCCCACGAGAGCGAGGCCTCACAGTCATGATTTCGCGCAGAGACGTCGTCACCGACTCCGCGATCGCCGTAGTCGCCGAACAAGGAGTCCGCGGACTCACACACAGGGCGGTCGACGCCCTGGCCGAACTGCCGGTGGGGTCGACTTCGAATGTCTACCGCACCCGCGATGCCCTGATCACCGGAATCATGGAGCGCATCGGAGAACTCAACTCCCAGCAGCTCGAACGCCTGCCGGAACTCGTGGCTGCCCCGGGCGCCGATGCCATCGAAGTCGCCATCGACTTCTGCATGAACTGGCTGACCACCGACCGCAACCGGTTCTACACGATGACGATGCTCAGCCTGGATCCGGCGCTGCCGCCCGAGGCAGTCGTCGCCAAGGAGAAGAACCTCCGCGCGATCAAGGAGTTCATCATGCGGTTCGCCGGCATCGACGCCGAATACGCCCAGCGGGTCAACAGCTCGGTCGCGGGCATGATGGTCAGCGAACTCGTCGCCGGCACCGCGGATCGTTCGCATGTCGAGGCGTACCTCAAGGAGTTCTTCCAGTGGCTGCGCGGCAGCCGCGACAGTGCCTGAGCTCCGACACGGACCCTCCGGGATCGCTCGATTGAGCGGGAGTTCGCAAATCGAACGCTAGAATCGACGGGTGCCCTCCCCCGCTGAGGTCCGGCTTCGGCGCGGGCGGGTGTTCGAATCGAACAGTTCGTGCGTCAAAGGAGTTCCATGCCCGAAGGCAGAGTCATCGAAGTCGACGTCTCCTCAGAGATGGAGAGCTCGTACCTCGAGTATGCGTATTCGGTCATCTACTCCCGTGCTCTGCCCGATGCCCGAGACGGTCTCAAACCCGTCCAGCGTCGAATCGTCTACCAGATGGGCGATATGGGGCTGCGGCCGGACCGCGGACATGTGAAGTCCTCCCGCATCGTCGGCGATGTCATGGGCAAGCTCCACCCGCACGGCGATTCGGCGATCTACGACGCTCTGGTGCGACTGAGCCAGGACTTCATCATGCGTGTGCCGCTCGTCGACGGCCACGGCAACTTCGGTTCCCTCGACGACGGTCCCGCTGCCCCGCGCTATACGGAGGCCCGGCTGACGACGGCGTCGATGCACATGATCGCCGGACTCGACGAAGATGTCGTCGACTTCGTGCCGAACTACGACAACACGCTGACCCAGCCGGAGGTTCTGCCCAGCGCCTTCCCGAACCTGCTCATCAACGGCGCCTCGGGCATCGCTGTGGGCATGGCCACGAACATGGCCCCGCACAACCCCGGGGAAGTCATCGCCGCCTGCGCCCACCTCATCCGCAATCCCGACGCCGGGCTCTCGGAGCTCATGCGCTTCATCCCCGGCCCGGACCTGCCCACCGGCGGACGGATCATCGGTCTCGACGGAGTGCGCGAGGCCTATGAGACCGGGCGCGGCACGTTCCGCACCCGCGCCACCGTCTCCATCGAGAACATCAGTGCCCGCCGCAAGGGCATCGTCGTCACCGAACTGCCCTATCTCGTGGGACCGGAGAAGGTCGTGTCGAAGGTCAAGGACGCGGTCGGGGCGAAGAAGCTGACCGGAATCGCCTCGATCGACGACTATTCGGACCGCAAGAACGGACTGCGGCTGGTCATCGGCATCAAGAACGGCTTCAACCCCGAGGCGGTGCTCGCCGAGCTCTACCGGCAGACTCCGCTCGAGGAGTCCTTCGGCATCAACAACGTCTGCCTCGTCGAGGGTCAGCCCTCGACCCTGGGACTGCGCGATCTGCTCATGGTCTACCTCTCCCACCGCATCGACGTGGTGCGCAGGCGCACGGTCTTCCAGCTGCGCAAGGCCAAGGATCGACTACACCTCGTCGAGGGTCTGCTCATTGCGATCCTCGACATCGATGAGGTCATCCAGCTCATCCGCTCCTCGGATGATGCGGCCACGGCGCGCACCCGCCTCATGGACGTCTTCGAGCTCTCCGAGCTGCAGGCGACGTACATCCTCGATCTGCAGCTGCGTCGACTCACGAAGTTCTCCCGTCTCGAACTCGAGGCCGAACGTGACGAGCTGAAGAAGAGAATCGACTACCTCGAATCGCTGCTGGCCGATGAGGCGAAGCTGCGTGAGCTCGTCGCCGCCGAGCTCGAGTCCACCGCCGAGATCATCGGCTCGCCTCGCCGCACCGTCCTCATCGAGGGGTCGATGAAGGAGCTGACGGCCAAGGGCAAGAAGGCTCCGACGAACCTCAAGATCGCCGATTCCCCCTGCCGGGTGCTGCTGTCGACCTCCGGACGCATTGCGCGGACCTCGGATGCCGTTCCGCTGGCACGCGAGGGTCGACGCTCCAGCCATGATGCGCTGGTCTCCGAGATCGTCACCACCACCCAGGGCAAGGTCGGTGCCATCACCACCACCGGTCGTCTGCACATGGTCGATGTCGTCGATCTGCCGGCCCTGCCGCCGGCCGCGGCACGACCCAATGTCGCTGGCGGAGTGAAGATCGCCGAGTACGCGGCGCTGGAGAAGAACGAGAAGATCATCGGCCTGATCGACCTCGACCGCGAATTCGTGCTCGGCACCGCCGAGGGCGTCGTCAAGAGGGTGTCGGTGGCCGGTCGGCCGAACAAGAACGAGTGGGAGACCATCACGCTCAAGGGCAAGGACTCGGTCGTCGGAGTCGCTCAGCCCGAGGACATCGACGATTCCCTCTCCGTGTTCGTGACCTCGAATGCTCAGCTGCTCGCCTTCGATGCCTCCGGCCTGCGTGCGCAGGGCTGGAACGCCTCCGGTGTGGCCGGGATCAAGGTGGCCGCCGAGGCGAAGGTGATCTTCTTCGGAATGACCCCGAAGGCGGCGAAGTCCGACGAGGACGGTGCCGCGGATGCCGAACTCGGCAGTTTCGCCGTCGTCACGATCGCCATCGGTGAGAATTTCTACGGCGCGCCGTCGTCCTCGATCAAGGTCACCGAATTCTCAGAGTTCCCGACCAAGGGCCGAGCCACCTCCGGGGTGCGTGCCCACAAGTTCCTCAAGGGCGAGACCGAGCTGTCGCTGGCCTGGGTCGGCGACTCTCCCCAAGCCGCGGCCACCGCCGGCGGTGCACGCAAGCTTCCGGCAGAATTGTCTCGTCGCGACGGAACGGGATCGCCGCTGGAGTCGAAGATCGATGTCATCGGCACCCTGCCCCGCCTCGGCGGCGCAGAAGCCCACGACCATTCTCCGAACGCCGACGATGACGCCTCCGCCGAGGCGACCGCAGAGGCCGCTTCCGGAACCGGCCACAAGGCGGCGACGTCAGGCGGAAAGCGATCGACCGGCAAGGGTCAGCGTGGTCAGCAGGGACTGGCCACGAGCCTCGATGAACTCGACCTCGACCTCGATGAGGCCAAGGATGAGATCGCCCGGTCGAAGTTCGACACCGAAGGCGCCGTGATCGTCTCCCATGACGAGGACGACGGAGACGACGACTCCGCCCTGTTCTGAGTTCTCTCAGCTCTCGGGTTCGTCGTCGAGGTCGAGGCGCATCTGAGCTGCGGTGCCGCGCTTCATCTCACCGATGGCGGTCTCACCGAGTCCGTGCAGCGAAATCGAATCCCGCGGTTCGAAGACGTAGTCATCCGAGGCCGAGAGCACCCGTGCGGTCTCCTCGTCGGTGAAGATCGTCCCGGGATCGGCCACGGCCGTCAGACGCGCGGCGAGGTTGACGCTGGATCCGAAGATATCGCCGAGGCGGGAGAGCACCCTGCCCCAGACGAAGCCGACGCGGGCCTGCGGCAGATCCTCGGCGGCGGTGACACGTTCCATCAGCGTCATGGCGATCTCGGCGCCGGCCAGCGGGGTCGACGCGGCGAAGAACACTTCATCGCCGACGGTCTTGATGACCCGTCCGCCGCCGGTGGCGACGATGTTGTAGGCCATGCCCTGGAACTCCTGGACCATGTCCGCCAACTGGCGCGGCTCCATCTTCTGCGACAGACGGGTGAAGGAGACGAGGTCGATGAACCCGACGGCGCGAGCCAACGGCATCGACGAGTCATACCAGCCCTGTCTGTTGTCCATGGCCAGTCCGTCGGAGACATTGACGTTGAGACGGCCCATGACGTCGGCGAGATTGCGCCGCCAGGAGTAGGTGAGCATCTTCTGCAGCGGGTCGATCATCTCCTCGACGACCGCCAGGGCGTCCCGTCTCGCTTCCGGGTCGGTCAGCCCCTTCTCCTCGGTGAGGAACTCGACGAGGGTCTCCATCTGCCAGACGACGAGGCGGTCCGTCGTCTGTCCGATGGCCCGGGCCAGGGACAGTGCGGTGGTCTGGTCGATGAGACCGTCGGCGACGGGTTTGGCCCAGATCCGCAGGGCATGCGCATCGCTGACGGTGTAGGCCTTGTCCGTCGGCTTCGCCTGGGACATGCCGAGTGCCCGCCACATCTTCCGGGCCGAGACCGTGGAGATCCCACCGAGTTTCGCGGCCTCCCGTCGGTCGAGCACGCGCTTGCCGTCGAGCAGGATCTCTTCGAGCCGTTCGGCCGCGGTCCTGGTCTCATAGATCGTGTCGTCGAAATCGGGACCGTCATCATCGACCGCATCGTCGGGGTCGTCGATGATCGGCAGCGCTGTGGTGCGCGGATCCTCACGCAGTCCGCTGAAGAAATCCTCATCGACGTCGACGCCGGGTTCCGCGTCGGCGGAACCCGTGTCGGCGGGAGCCGCATCGGCGGACGCCGGGTCCGGATCGGCCGTGACCTCGTCGGCGAGCTCAGCCCCGACCTCACCCGCCTGCGGAGCGGAGCCTGTCAGACCGCCGACAGGTTCGTCGTCGGCGACGTCGTCCAACAGGGCATCCGCGCTCGACTCGTCGTTTTCGCCGGTGAGGGCATCCGCGGATCGGTCGTCCGCCTCGGTGCGGGCTGGGGATTCGCGCTCCGGCTGTGCCGCATCGTCAGACAGCTGGCCGTCCGTGGAGGCGCCTTCGCCGTCGGCGACCTCAGCGCTGCCCAGCTGGTCGGGTTCGACGATGTCGAAACCGGCGGTGAAGTCCGAAACCGCCATCAGCGATCGCTCCTTCCCCGAGCTGTCGGGGACGCTGCGGGACGCAGATGATGGACGTCTCCGGCGCTTAAGCACACACGATCGTCGATGATGAGGTCGGCACCGGAGTCCAGCCCCGTGGCGATGCCGATGATGTCGGAGCCGTCGGGCTTCTCCACGCGGACCTTCGAACCGAGCGTCACCATATGATCACGCACTCTCCGCGCTGTGCGGCTGTCGCGGAAATCCTCATCTCCAAAGTCGATCAGCTCTCTGTAGCAGGGGATCAATGTGCTCAGAATTGAGACTAGCAACGCTTCATGATCAATTTCTGAACCGTCGACTCCGGTTTCGATCGCCAGAGAGCTCGCGTCCTCCCGCGGCAGATCCGCCGGCTCCGAACGGGTATTCAGCCCCATCCCCAACACGATCTGCGGTCCGCCGGCCAGGGGTTCGACGCGTGCGAGGATCCCGCACAGCTTTCTGCCCTCGGCGGTGAGCACGTCGTTGGGCCATTTGATCGCGGCGGGCACCCCCGCCTCGGTGACGGCGGAGTGCACGGCCTCACCGGCGATGAGCGGGATCCATCCCCACTGGGAGAAATCGGCCGGTGGAGTGAGGAGTATCGACCAGGTCAGGGACCGGCGGGCGGGCACCGTCCAGGTCCGGCCCAGACGGCCGTGTCCGGCGTTCTGAAAATCTGTGCCGCGGATGGTGAACTCGGCCACGGGTGAACCGGCCTCGGCTCCTTCTCGGACCACTCGCGCAAGTTCGTCATTCGTCGAAGCGCAGGTATCGTCCCAGATCAGCGGCGGGAGCGAGAGACCACGATCCGCAGCGGTGCGGCGCACTGAGTCGACGTCGACGAGAAGAGAAGTGTGTTGGCTGTTCACCAGTCCACTCTAGATTCTTTTGGTGAGAGTGCACAATGAAGTCTCACGTCATCGTTATTGTGGAGACATGACGGATACTCCACGGACCACAGCCGAGCGCATCGACGCTTTCACCCAGCGCAGGGAAGCCGCCCACACGGGCAATCAGCGCTCGGTGGACAATCAGCACGAGCGCGGCAAGCAGACCGCCCGTGAACGCATTGCGGATCTCCTCGATGCCGACTCCTTCCAGGAGATCGACGAATTCGCCCGCCACCACAATCACCAGTTCGGGATGCAGGACAACCGCCCCGACGGTGACGGAGTCGTCTGCGGCCTGGGCACGATCGAAGGCAAGACAGTTGCCGTCTTCGCGCACGACTTCACGGTCCTCGGCGGGTCGCTGGCCGAGGCGAACGGACGCAAGATCGTCAAGGTCCAAAAGCTCGCACTCAAGCTCGGCTGCCCGATCATCGGCATCAACGACTCCGGCGGTGCCCGGATCCAGGAGGGCGTGGGATCGATTGCGCTCTTTGCCGAGATTTTCCGCCTCAACGTCGCCTCGTCCGGCGTGATCCCGCAGATCTCACTGATCATGGGCCCCTCGGCCGGAGGCGCCGTGTACTCCCCCGCGCTGACCGACGTCACGATCATGGTCGATCAGATCAGCCACATGTACATCACCGGTCCCGACGTCATCAAGACCGTCACCGGCGAATCGGTCGGTCATGAGGAGCTCGGCGGCGGACGGACGAACAACACCGTGTCCGGAAACGCCCATTACCTGGCCTCCGATGAGGACGATGCGCTCAACTATGTGCGCGATCTGCTCTCGTTCCTGCCGCAGAACAACCTCGACCCGGCCGATGCCGACGAGTTCGAGTCCGATCTGTCGGTGACTCCCGAGGATGAGGCCCTGGATACGCTCATGCCGGATTCGCCTTCGCAGCCCTACGACATCCTCGACGTCGTCACCACGATCCTCGACGATGGTGAATTCCTGCAGGTCTCTGAACTCTTCGCTCCGAACATCGTCACAGGCTTCGGCCGCGTCGAAGGTGTGAGCGTCGGCGTCATCGCCAACCAGCCCATGCAGCTGGCAGGCACCCTCGACATCGACGCCTCGGAGAAGGCCGCACGCTTCGTGCGCCTCTGCGATGCCTTCAACCTGCCGATCCTCACCTTCGTCGATGTGCCCGGGTTCCTGCCGGGCACCGACCAGGAGTACGGCGGCATCATCCGCCGCGGCGCCAAGCTCATCTACGCCTACGGCGAGGCCACCGTTCCGCTCGTCACCCTCATCACCCGCAAGGCCTACGGCGGCGCGTACTGCGTGATGGGGTCGAAGCAGCTCGGTGCCGATATCAATCTCGCCTGGCCGAGCGCGCAGATCGCGGTCATGGGTGCCCAGGGTGCTGCGAACATCGTCTATCGCCGCAAGCTCAAGGCCGTCGAAGAGGCCGGAGAGGACGTCGAAGCGGCACGCGCCGAACTCATCCAGGACTACGAGGATGCGCTGCTCAACCCGTACCTGGCCGCCGAGGAAGGCTACATCGACGCCGTCATCAAGCCGAGCGAGACCCGCAGCCGAATCGTGCGTTCCCTGCGTGCGCTGAAGAACAAGCACGTCGACGCTCCCGCGCGCAAGCACGGTAACATCCCCCTATGAGCGATGATCTGCAGACCGACGCCGAGGCGCTCCTGCCCGGCGAAGTCGATGCCGGGGTGACCGTCCCCGGTGAGGGTACCGCCACCGAGGTAGCCCCGACCTTGGACGAGACGCTGCGGGTGCCCTCGGTGGAGGGGCGGTCACAGGTGCACGCCGACGACGGCGAACCGATCAGTGACGAGATGGCCAGTGCCGCCGCTGTGGCCGCGGTGGTGGCGATCCGTCAGGTAGCGATCGCCTACGCAGCCCAGCAGGCCAGCGCGGAGGCCGAGTCCGAAACCCGCAAGGGCGATCGGGCCGGCTTCCGGGCTCCGCGTCGCAATGTGCGCAAGCGCCTCCCCCAGACCTGGGACCAGCACCTGGGTCGGTGACCTGAGTTCTAGTCGGTCTCTTCGCGGAAGAGTGCGCGCAGTTCGTCGAACAGCGTGTCGACCACGGGTCCCGGATCGCCGTCGACGCTCCGCATCCGGGTGAACGTCGTCTTGAGCACCATCATCGACAAGGCGGCGACAGCCTCGGCGCGCGGAGAGACGACGATGTCATCGTCGGGATTGTTACCGGAATGAGTCCCCATGACATCCACCGGCGGCAAGACGGCCCCGTCGAGCCGTCGTTGGATGATCTGCCGGAAGAGCCGTTCGCTGTTGCCCATTCGCGCCATCTGCAGCGGAATCAGCGACGGATCCTGTTTGAGCATGAGGTGGTACTGGTGCATATCGTCGAGCTTCTTCATCCGTGTATCGACGATGAATGCGAGCAGATGCTTGAGGTCGGAGACGAGGCGCCCATGGGGTCCTCCGGCTTCGAATTCCTCGATAGCCGGTTGGTCCTCTTCGTCGAAGACGGTGTCCACGCGCCCGAGCAGCGCCTCTTCCTTCGATGAGTAGTAGTTGAAGAACGTCCTCCGGGAGACTCCGCAGCGCTCACAGATGTCTTCGACGGTGACGTTGGCGTAGCCCTTCTCCAGTGCGAGGTCGATGGCGGCACGTCGCAGGGCCTGCCCGCGCTCGCGCTTCTTGCGCTCACGCAGACCCTCGACCGGCGGTGACGCTTGGACCTCTGAACCAGAACTCATGGGAACAGTATTGCAGTCAGTGTATTTTTACCGGAAATGGGCGGCAGACCCGAACCGAGGTCAGTACCCGAGTTTGGCGTTCGTGAGCACCGGAACCGTCTCCGCCGCGGTGTCGGCTGCACCGAGGTCGACCTCGACGATCTCGAGGCGTTCGGCACCGTCGAGTGAGTTCAGCACCTTGCCGAGCGGGTCGGAGACCAGGCTGTGGCCGACCCCGGTCGGTCCCTTCTTCGGGACGGGAACCCCGGTCACCTCGGGGTCGGCTTGGCCGAGCGCGGCGATGAACATGTTCGAGTCCAGCGCCCGGGCGCGGGCCAGGATCTCCCACTGTTCGGCCTTGCGCGGTCCCGCACCCCACGAGGCGGCGACGACGGTCAGGCGTGCGCCGCGACGGCTGAGTTCGGCGAAGAGCTTCGGGAAGCGGATGTCGTAGCACAGCGCCAGGCCGATGTCCTCGCCGTCGACGGTGAAGAGCACCGGCTCCTCCCCCGCCGCGACGGTGTCGGATTCCTTGAAGCCGAAGGCATCGTAGAGGTGGATCTTCGCATAGTCGCTGCGCCGGCCGTCAGGGGAATAGACGGCGAGCAGGTTGATGACCTTGTCTTCCGTGGCCGCGAATTCGCCGACGACGACGGTGATCCCGGTCTCGACGGCGAGCTCACTCAGCGCCTGTCTCCACGACTCGGTGTGCTCCTCGGCGATGGCGCGCAGTCCGGATCCGAAGGCCGACATCGTCGCTTCTGGGAAGACGACGAACCGGGCTCCCGTCGCAGCCGCCTGACGGGCATGGGAACGGACCTTCTCGAGGTTGTCGGCCACCTCGGTGGTGGTGTTGATCTGAGCGAGCGCGAACTTCATCCTCATCCTCCCGGGGCGGCAGACTTTGGGGACTCAAGCCTATCGCGATCCCACCACCCCCAACACTCCCCTTATTGCTACCTGACGGGGGCCCAGCAACCTCGCGCGAGGTTGCTGGGCCCCCGTCAGGTAGTTCGGAGAGGGCGGGAGCCTCAGCCGAGGTATTCGCGGCCGGGACGACCGCCGCGGCGACGCCCGTGCACCCAGACGTACACGCCGATGGCGAGGACGACGAGTCCGGCGCAGACGAGGAACATCCCGTTTCCGCCGGTGAACGGGTAGAGGAAGCCGAGGATGACGGGGCCGATGCCGGACCCTGCGTCGAGGAGGAGGAAGAACGAGGCGGTGGCGACGGGCACACGGCTCATCGGCACGGATTTGACGGTGATGGCCTGCATGCACGGCATGAGAGAACCGAAGCCGAGGCCGATGAGCACTCCGGCCAGGACGATCCCCGGCATCGTCGGCCACAGTGCCAGCAGGACGTTGCCGGCGATGTCGGCGATGAAGACGGGGAAGATCACCGCATTGTCACCGAAGGTGTCCTGCAGCCGACCGACGAACAGACGGGCGAACAGCGACGCCACGGCGAAGGCCACGAAGAACAGGGACGCGGCGGAGGCGACGCCGTGTTCGGCTGCATAGCCGGCGAGGAACACCAGCGCTGCGGCGTAGGCGGTGCCGGCCAGAAGCATGACCGAGCCGATCCGCAGCCCGTCCCGGTCGACGAGGGTGCCGAGTTTGAGATGCCATTTCGTGCGCCGCTGAAAGTCGCTGATCTCCTGCACCGGCAGGCGGATGAGGAAACAGCAGATGAGAGCGAGGACGGACATGAACGCCGAGGCGACGAAGAGCATGACGAAGTCGAACTCGCGGGGCAGGATGACTCCCAGATACGGCCCGAGCGCCGTCGACAGGGTCGTCGCAGTGCCGAAGTACCCGGTGCCCTCTCCCCGGCGAGAGGCGGGGATGATGCTCTGGATGGCCGTCATGATCGCGGTGTTCCCGGCCCCGAATGCGATGCCGTGGACGATGCGCAACGTCAGGAGCACAGAGAGGTCGCCGGCATAGATATAGGCGAAGGAGGCGAGCACGGAGATCGCCATGGTGATGATGAGCAGTTTGCGCCGACCGATGAAGTCGAGATACTTCCCGGTCAGCACGCGAGCGACGACGGCACCGACGACGAACGAGGACGAGGCGAAACCGGCGGCGGCCTCACCGGCGGAGAACCGTGCCACCGCGTACCCGGCCATCGACGTCATGAGCAGGTAGAAGACCATCGACATCCAGAGGTTGAGCCCGATTCCGACGATGAAGTCCTTCGTCCACAGCTTCGCTCGTGCCACGGGAGATCGGTCTCACTTTCTGTAGTCTGCGGGGAACAGTGACACATTAGCGGGTTCGCGCCGATTGCGCGGTCCGGTCCAACGCTGATGTGACTCAGCTCGCGATAGGGTGGTCATCATGACTGTGAAGAGAACCCCCTCCGCCGTCGATACGGTCGCTGAAGACTACGTCGATGACATGCTCGCCCTCTCCCCCTCTCTCGCCCTCTACCTCGGACTCGACGGTGCGCAGGGCTTCGACGACTTCTCGCCGGCCGGACTCGCCGCGATCAACGACGTCACCGTGGCGACCCTGTCCCGCCTCGATGAGGTCGCCGACCGCCCCGACCTCGACGAGGTCGACCTCGTGACCATCGATGCGATGCGTGATCGCCTCGGGGTCGACCGCGACTACTTCGCCGCCGGGATCAAGCACGCCAGCCTCAACGTCATCGAATCCCCGCTGCAGCAGGTCCGCGATGCCTTCGACCTCATGCCCACGGAGACCGTGGCCGATTGGGAGACGATATCGACCACGCTGGCAGCCGTGCCCGGCTCATTGGTCGGCTACCAGGAGTCCCTGGCGATGGCGCGCGACAACGGGCGCGTCGCCGCCCGCATCCAGGTCGAGAAGGTCATCGAACAGGCCCGTGCCCTGGCCGAACCCGGCAGCAACTTCGATCGTCTCGTCGCCGGTGCCGATGTTCCCGACGCTCTGCGTTCGGATCTCGACACCCACGCCGAGGCAGCTCGCAAGTCCGCCTCGGGACTGGCCGATTTCCTCGGCGAACAGGTACTGCCCGCCGCCGGAGATGACGAAGCGTGCGGTCGCGACGCCTATGCGCTCTACTCCCGGGACTTCCTCGGTGCTGAGGTGGACTTCGACGAAACGTACGCCTGGGGACTCGAGGAACTCGAGCGCATCGATGCCGAGCAACGCGAGGTGGCGGCGAAGATCATGCCCGGCGCAGACCTGTTCGAGGTCATGGACGCCCTCAACAACGATCCGCAGCGGACCCTGCACGGCACCGAGGCGCTGCGGACCTGGATGCAGGAGGTGGCCGATGAGGCCATCCGCGAACTCGGCAAGTCTCATTTCGATATTCCCGAACCCGTGCGCACGATCGAGTGCATGATCGCGCCTTCGGCGACCGGCGGCATCTACTACACGGGCCCGACCGATGACTTCTCCCGCCCCGGCCGCATGTGGTGGTCGGTCCCCGACGGCGTCACGGACTTCGCCACCTGGCAGGAGAAGACCACCGTCTACCACGAGGGTGTACCCGGCCACCATCTCCAAGTCGGCCAGGCCACCTATGTCTCCGACACACTCAACCGCTGGCGCCGCCTCATGTGCTGGGTGTCTGGCCACGGCGAAGGGTGGGCGCTGTACGCGGAGAAGCTCATGGCCGATCTCGGATTCCTCGACGACCCCGGCGATTATCTGGGCATGCTCGATTCGCAGCGGCTGCGTGCCGCCCGTGTCGTCCTCGACATCGGATTCCACCTCGGCCTCGAGGCGCCTGAGAGCCTCGGCGGTGGGACCTGGAACCGGGAGAAGGCCTGGCAGTTCCTCACGGACAATGTGGCCATGGACCGGTCGTTCCTGGCCTTCGAACTCGACCGCTACCTCGGTTGGCCCGGACAGGCGCCGAGTTACAAGATCGGCCAGCGGCTGTGGGAGCAGTACCGTGACGAGGCGAAAGCTGCGGCGGGTGCCGATTTCGACCTCAAGGACTTCCACACCCGGGCGCTGGGCCTCGGCTCGGTCGGGCTCGATACTCTGGGCCGTGCCATGAAGCGCTCACAGTGAGGTGAGGGACCGGATGAAGTCTGCCGAGAGTCCCCAGTCGGAGACCATGCGGGTCACCGAGGCGCTGCGCAATGAGATCATCGAAGGCCATCGTCGACCGGGTTCGCGTCTGGTCGAACGCAACCTCGCCACCGAGCTCGGCGTCTCCAGGGTGCCCATCCGCGAGGCGCTGAAGAAGCTAGCCTCGGAAGGGCTGGTGACGAACCGTCCGAACACCTGGTCGACGGTCAGGGAGTTCTCCCCCAGCGACATCGCCGACCTCAACGAGGTGCGCACAGTCTTCGACGTCCTCTCGTTCGAGCTCGCCGCTCAGCGCCATACCAGGGAGGGGCTGGCCCGGTTGGAGGCCACGATGCTCAAGGGCCGGGAGCTCGCCGACGCCGGGGACGTCGCCGGTGCCCATCGCTGTGCCGCGGAGTTCCATGCCATCGTCACCGAGCTCTCGGGCAATGAACTCCTCGGTGAGATCGGTGCCCTGCTGGATTCGCGGATGCGGTGGCAGCTGAGTCAGCATGATGACCTCGCGGTCGTCGCCACCGAGCATGCCGAACTCTTCGACGCCATCGCCCGCCGGGATCAGGCGCTGGCCGGATCACTGGCCGGCCGCCACCTGGGAACGAGTCAGGAGCAGCACGACAAGCATTCGAAGCGGTTGGCCCGATCCGGTCCCCTCGAGGGTCAAGCCGATCCTGCCGCCGGCGAAGATCCTGCCGCCGATCCCGCCGCCGGAGATCCCACTGAGGATTCGGCCACTGGAGATTCGGCCGGCGCCGGCTGACCGAACGGCCAGCCGCTGAGCTTCTTCTCCCGGGCAGGAGCAAAGGTGCGCACCTTCGACGTGCTCAGCCCCAGTCCGACGAGAGATTCGGCCAGGCGCACAGCGGCCGTGACTCCGTCGACGACGGGCACGGCACTGCGCTGCGTGATCGTCTCGCCGAGCTCCGCCATTCCCCCGCAGCCGAGCACGATGACTTCGGCACGGTCACGGTCGACCGCCTCGGCGGCCTGATCGGCGATCGCCTCGATCGCGGCCTGCGGGTTCTCCTCGAGCTCGAGCACGGCCATCCCCGATGCCCGCACGGACACGCAGTGGGCGTCGAAGCCGGCCAACAGCAGTCGGTCCTCGATGAGCGGAACGGTCCGATCGAGCGTGGTGACGACCGAGAAGCGACGCCCGAGGAACATCGCCAGGGCCGCCCCCGCCTCGGTAATGTCGATGACCGGCACGTCCAGCAGCTCCTGCAGGCCTTCGCGGCCGTGCTCGCCGTACCCGGCTTGGATCACGGCATCGAACTCGCCGGGGTATTTCAGAACCGCATCCATGACGCCGAGGGCTGCAAGATGGCTTTCGACGTTGCCTTCACAGGATTCGGCGCCGAAGTCGGGAGTCAGACCGATGATCTCGGTTCCCGCCGAGGCGGCCTGCCGTGCCGCGCGGGCGATGCCCTCGGTCATCGACTCGGTCGTGTTGACGTTGACGACGAGGATTCTCATAGGTCGGCTCCGATCAGTGGTGGGTCGGGACGGCGATCTCCTCACCGTCGACCTCGCGGAATGTGAAGTCGCGGCGGGCGATGACGAAGTAGATGAGGGCGGCGATCGCGGCCCCGGAGAACCAGGAGAACTCGGAGATGCCGGAGAAGGCGGGCACGAGAGCGAAGACGAGTGAGATCGCCGAGGCGGGGATGAAGGCTCCGATGGCTCTCCAGTTGACCCCGCGGTGGTAGAAGTACTCTCCGTCGCCGGCCTCGGTGTAGAGCTGGGGCACGTTGACCTTCGTCTTGCGCACCACCCAGTAGTCGACCATGATCACGCCGAACAGGGGTCCGAGCAGGGCGCCGAGTCCGCCGAGGAAGTAGACGATGACCACCGGGGAGTCGTACAGGTTCCACGGCAGGATGACGAAGCCGATGACGGCGGAGATGATGGCGGCGCTGCGGAAGTTCAGGTGCCGCGGGAACAGGTTCGTCAGCGCGTAGGTCGGAGCGACGAAGTTCGCCATGAGATTGACCGCGACGGTGAGCAGGAGCAGCGACAGGGAAGCCAGCACGAGCAGGACCGGGCTGCCGATGGTCTGGACGATATCGGCCGGTGAGGTGACGACGGTGCCGTCGATCTTGTACTGCGCGCCGGCCAGCGAGATGACGACAAGACCGAAGACGAGCATGTTCACCGGGATGCCCCAGAAGTTGCCGACGACGATCGATCCGCGCTTCTTCGCCGCCCTCGTGAAGTCGGAGAAGTTGAGGACGAAGGTTCCGTAGATGGACACCCACAGCGCGCCTCCGCCGAAGATGTGCGCCCACATCTGCCAGCCGCTGAGCGCGTCATCGGTCGACCACGCGATGGAGAAATCGACGCGGATGAGCATCCAGACGGCCAGAGCGAGGAAGGTCACGAGGATGATCGGTCCGGCGATGGCCTCGTAGCGGCGGATCATCTCCATCCCGTAGCTGACGATGATGACTTGGATGACCCACAGCAGGGTGAAGGAGAACCAGCCGAGCCCGGAGAGTCCGAGGAACTCGGCATCGGCCCAGGACTGCAGGCCCGAGAACATCGTCAGCAGCATGACGTTGAGGACGCTCGAGGCCAGATAGGTCTGGATGCCGAACCAGGCGATGGCGACGATGCCCCTCACCGAGGCGGCCAATTGGGCCCCATGGATGCCGAAAGAGATCCGGCTCATCACCGGATAGGGCACTCCCGTCTTGTATCCCATGAAACCGGAGAGGGTGAGCAGGAAGAACAGCAGAGCGGCACCGACGAGGAGCGCCACGAGGATCTGCCAGGCTCCGAGGCCGAGAGCGAAGAGTCCCAGTGCGAACCCGTAGTTGCCCAGGGAGTGGACATCGTTGGCCCACAGGGTGAAGACGCTGTAGGCCGTCCAGCTGCGCCCCTCCTTACGGGACGGGGCGAGGTCCGCATTGTAGAAGCGCGGACTGATGCGGTGAGCCGCCAGCTGATCGGGGCTGGGCCCCAGGCGGGTGGGCACGGGTGCCTCCGCCGACTCGGTCTTCCTCATGCAGTCCACTCCTTGGATCCGATCAATGCCCAACCGGGATACCAAAAAAGTAAACACAGCACTGCGGCACGGCCATCTGACGAATTCAGAGTAACCCAGCTCACATCCCGGTGGCAATGAATCGCGCCGGGATACTTCGCCTAGCCCCTCTATTCGGGCCGATCGGCCACGACCTCCTGGACGGGGACGCGATCGCACCACAGCCGATATGCCACTTCGTGTAATGGCATACCATTCATGCTCTGTTTGGCCGTTTCCCCTGGTCTTGGGCGTTTCAGCCGGTCGCCGGCGACAGACACAGTGGTGAGGCGAGAACACTCAGCGAGACTCTCAGCTCTCGTGTTCGACGTCCTTGGCGGTCGGGTCCCAGGCGACGATGCCGACGGCGATCGCGCCAGCCAGCGGTGCGCAGGCGACGATCCAGAACACTCCGGTGCCCAGGGACGCCGCGAGGATCGGGAACATGATGAGCGAGACGATCGAGAACGCGCGCAGGACAGACTGGTTGAATCCGATGCCGATTCCGCGCAGCCGCGTCGGATAGGACAGGGTCGCATAGTTCATGAGGTTCGCTCCCGGCCCGCCGGCCTGAGCGAAGACGAAGGCCGCGAGCATGGCCACGGCGACGAGGACGAGAGCCCCGTTCGGGATGCCCACCAGGGCCAGCGTTCCCAGAGCCAGAGCCTGGATGACGAATCCGATGAGGGTGATCTTCCGGGTGCCGAAGCGGTTGACGATGCTCATGCCCAACAGGCCGCCGATCGTTCCGAAGCCCAGGTTGATGACCAGTGAGGCGATGATCGTGATCAGCGGGGTCTGGTGGAAGAGCGTGGTGATGATGAGCGGGGTGCCGTAGGCGACGGCGTTGTAGCCGAAGGTCGAGAACACGGAGACGCAGAGCGCGACGATCGTGCGCACCCGGTAGCGCGGGGAGAAGAGTTCGGCGAAGCCGGCCCACCGTCCGCCCTTGACCGGGGCGGACGAAGCGTTCGGAGTCTCGCGGGCGTCGGCGGGAGCGAGTTCGACGTTGAGGTTGTGGTGGCTGCGCATGACTTCGACGGCGCCTCGCAGGTCGCCCTGGTTGGCCAGCCATTCGGGTGATTCGGCAAGGTAGCGGCGGCGGACGAGGAGGACGATGAGGGCGGGGACGGCACCGAATCCGACGACGATGCGCCACAGGATCGCATGCTGGTCATACGGCAGGGTGATGAAGATGATGAGCACGATGACGTAGCCCATGCCGGTGGCGAAGTACCAGGCCGGCGACCAGGCGTTGACCCGCTGTGAGCGATTGCCTCTGCCTTTGAGCTTCGAGAATTCGGCGAGGAACGCCATCGCCACCGGCAGATCGAGTCCGACGCCGATGCCCATGACGAAGCGGAAGACGATGAGGACCCATTCGTTCGGTGCCACGGCACAGCCGATGGCGGCGACGACGAAGAAGACCATATCGGCCATGAAGAGCCTGTAGCGTCCGAACCGATCGACGAGGTATCCGCCGAAGAGTGCGCCGATGACGGCTCCGACCATGATCGCGGCGTTGACGAGTCCGGTCATGAAGCCGGAGAGGCCGAACTGCTCCTGGATGGCGGTGATGCCGAAGGCCAGGGAGGAGAAGTCGTAGGCATCCATGAAGATCCCGCCGAGAGCGAGAATGATCACGGCCGTCGTCTTCGTCCCCTGGGAGCCGAATTCGGCGAGGATCGAGTGGATATCGGCTGCGGAGGAGACGATGCGCGGAGTCGGCATCGCCGCCTGCCCGTCACGAGTGGATGCGGATGGTGTCTGTGCCGCATTCGCGGCGGGATCTGTCGAAGTCACAGTCGACAAGTATGGTGTCGCGGCGGCCGGGTGCCGTCATCGTCTGTCACAGTTCGTCACGAGCACCGCGGAACGGTTCGGTGCCGCCGGGCGTCCTACCGACATGAGCACCGGCGGCAGGCAGAGCATGGTTGGCCCACCGGTCAGTCGAGACGGCGTCCGCGCCTGTCCGGAATGAGGAACATCGCGAGGAACTGGATGAGATAGATGAGCGGCAGCAGCGCCAGCGCGAAGCCGAAGCCGAGATGTCCTGCGAGCAGGGCGATGACGACCGGGGCCAGTCCCCCGATGGCACGGCCGAGATTGAAGATGACGTTCTGGGCGGTTGCCCTGACCGCCGTGGGATAGAGCTCGGCCAGCAGCGCCCCATGGCCGCCGAGCATTCCATTGGCGAAGGCGCCCATGAAGAACCCACCGGCCAGCAGCGCGCTCGGATCGGTGAACTGGCTGTAGGCGAGGATGGTGACGATGGCTCCGGCCTGGAAGATCCAGAAGGCGGGACGGCGGCCGAGACGGTCGGCGACCTGACCGAAGATGAGGATCCCGGCGAGCATCCCCATCACCGTTACTGCCGTCCACAGCGACCCCTTGGTGACACCCAATCCGATCTGCTCGGACAGATAGTTCGGCAGCCAGGTGATGATGCCGAAATAGCCGAAGTTCTGCACGCTGGTGAGGACCGTCAGCGCCAGGGTGATCGTCACCGTCTCCCGATCTCTGAACAGCGCGGCGATCTTCGCTCCGAAGGAATTCGGCACTCCGCTCGCCTCGTGTTCCCCACCGGCCGCCTCGGCGCCCCACTCCCGCTTCTCCTGGGCCCGGACGAAAGTCTGCGGCTCCTCGACGCCGCGCCGGATGATGAAGGCGAAGACAGCGGGGACGAGCCCGATGACGAACAGTGCCCGCCACCCCCACAGGGCGATGACGGGAGCCGAGACGACGGCTGCGGCGAAGACGCCGAGTTGGAATCCCACTCCCACCCATGAGGTGGCCCGGGCTCGCTGGTCGGCACGCACCGCCTCGGCGGCCAGAGCCATGCCGATGCCGAACTCACCGCCGATCCCGATTCCGGCGATGAACCGGTAGGCGGCGAGGTCCCAATACCCCTGCGCCAGCGCCGACAGCCCGGTGAATACCGCGAAGATGAGGACCGTCCAGGTGAGCACCCGCACGCGGCCATGCCGATCGGCAAGGGCGCCGAAGACGATTCCGCCGACCACGGCGCCGATCAGTGTGATCGTCGACAGGGATCCGGCTTCGACGGTGCTGAGTCCGAAAGAGGCGATGATGCCCGTCAGGGCGAAGCTGAGGATGAGGAGATCGAAGCCGTCGAGTCCGTAGCCGACGGCGGCGGCGACGAGCGCTCTGCGCCGGTATTCGCGATCCTCGGCAGTGTCTGTGGTGGTCAGCGGAGTCGATGCACTCATACGCGGTCTCAGTTCGGTTCACGGATCGGAAAACGGCCGCAGACCATTATGCCTCACGGCCGATCTCCGATTCGTCGAGCCCGTCCGATCAGACGCGGGCACCCTCGCCGAGGCGGTACCGGGCACCCGTGTGGTCCTCGGCCAGGCGGGGGCCGGCCCCGGTGAGCTGCTCGCGGACCGTGGCACCTGCGGTCGGTTCGGGCAGGAGTCCGCGGCGGCGCAGTTCGGGTGAGACATACTTCGCGAAGCGTTCGGCATCGGCCGGACGCACGGCCGCGGCGATGTTGAATCCGTCGATATCGGCTTCGGTCATCCAGCGTTCGAATTCGTCGACGATGGTCTCCGGTGATCCGGTGATGACCGGTCCGCGTCCGCCGAGGGCGACGAACTCCGCAAGGTCGCGGATCGTCCAGGCCCTGTCGCCGGCCATGGTGGTGAAGGAGGCGAGCGCCGACTGGTTGGCTTCGGTCGAGACGTATTCGAGGGTGTCCTCGGGGTCAGCTCCCGAAAGGTCGACCCCGGTCCATCCGCCGAACAGGGACAGCGCGGATTCGGTGTCGACGTAGCGGCGATAGTCGGCCAGGCGAGCCTCGGCTGCTTCGTCCGTGTCGTCGACGATGACGGTGGCCAGAGCGAAGATCTTCACCGCGTCACGGGCGCGTCCGCGCTCTTCGAGTCCGTCGCGGACCTTGTCGACCCAGCTGCGCAGGATCTCCGGGGTCGGTCCGGAGAAGAAGATCGCCTCGGCGTGGTCGAGTGCGAATTCCTGGCCGCGTTTGGATGCACCGGCCTGGAAGAGCAGCGGGGTGCCCTGCGGTCCGGGGACTGCGAGCGCCTGACCGGGGACGGTGAAGAACTTGCCGTCGTGGCCGATGTCGTGGACCTCGTTCGGGTCGACGAAGACGTTGGCGTCGGCATCGGCTTTGAGCGCGTCAGGGGTGATCGAGCCCTCGAACAGCTTGTACATGACCTCCATGAACTCATCGGCCCGGTCGTAGCGCTCATCGTGCGGGATCTGGCCCTTGAGCCCGAGGTTGCGGGCGGCGGAGTCGACATAGCTGGTGACGATGTTCCAGGCCACACGCCCGTTCGTGAAGTGATCGAGGGTGGTCAGGGTGCGGGCGAGCAGGTAGGGCTTCTCATAGGTCACCGAGGCGGTCACGCCGAATCCCAGCGTCGTCGTGGCTGCGGCCATGGCGGGGACGGCGACGAGGGGGTCGAGCAGTGGGAACTGCACTCCCCCACGGTTCGTGACATCGGCGTTGCCGCCGTACACGTCATAGACGCCGAGGATGTCGGCGAGGAAGAGAGAGGAGAATCCGCCGTCCTCGAGGGTCTTGGCCAGGTCCGTCCAGAAGGACAGCTGGGTGAACTCGTCGACTCTCGATTCCGGGTGGCGCCACAGTCCGGGTGACTGGTGGACCGGGGTCATCATGTCGAAGGCATTGAGCAGGATCGGTTTCGTCATGGGAGTCTCCTAATCATGGTGGTGCGATGGGTGTGGCCGACGCATCGGCTGGTGGTTTCAGGCCGCGGTGCGCGCGAGCGTTCGGGCGGGATCTTTGGCGCCGATGGCGGCGATGAGCGAGAGCACGCACAGCAGGGTGAGGTAACCGCAGATCAGCCAGGGTGAGTGGCCTCCGGCAACGTAGAGCAGTGCCGCGACCATCGGCATGATTCCGCCGCCGATGACGGTGCCCAGCTGGTAGCCCATGTTCACGCCCGAGTAGCGGACCTCGATGGGGAACTGTTCGGCGAACCACGCGGCCTGCGGGCCGTAGATCGCATCGTGGGCGAGGTTCATGCCGAGGATGACGATGATGGGCAGGAATGCCAAGGGGCCCGAGTCGAGGAAGGCGAAGAAGATCCAGCCGAAGACGGCGACGCCGATGATGCCGCCGATGCTCACGCGTTTGCGACCGACCTTGTCCGAGACCCACCCCCAGAGAGGCCCGGTGACCAGGCCGATCGCCGAGGCGATCATGACGGCCGTGACACCCGAGGTCGAGTCGCCGCGGTTCTCCGACAGGTAGCTGAGCATGTAGACGGTGATGAGGTAGAAGACGCTGTTCTGCGCCAGGCGGAGTCCGATGGTGGCGAGGAGGACCCGTGGGTGTTTGGTCAGCACGTCGCGCAGCGGCGCCTTGGCGACATCGCCGGAGGCTTTGAGCTCCTGGAATTCCGGGGCATCGGAGACGCCGAGGCGGATCCACAGTCCCAGCGCGACGAGCAGAGCGGAGGCGAGGAAGGGGATGCGCCAGCCGAAGGCTTCGAACTGTTCGTCGGTGAGCAGGCTCTGGACGGCGAAGAAGGCGCCGGTGGCCAAGAGCATTCCCGCAGCCGAGCCGATCTGGGTGAAGGAGCCGAACAGTCCGCGCTTGCTCGCCGGTGCGTGTTCGACCGAGAGCAGTGCCGAGCCGCCCCATTCCGCTCCGGCCGAGAGTCCCTGCACGATGCGCAGGATGACGAGGGCAGCAGCTGCCCACCAGCCGATCGCACTGAAGTTCGGGACGAGTCCGATGAGCGTCGACGCGATTCCCATGGACAGCAGGGAGACGACGAGAAGAGCCTTTCTGCCCACCCGGTCGCCGAGATGGCCGGCGATGATGCCGCCCAGTGGTCGGGCGAAGAAGCCGACGGCGAGGCTGGCGAAGGCGGCGAGACTGCTGCCCAGCTCACTGTGGCTGGGGAAGAACTGGACATTGAAGATCAGGGCCGCGGCGGTGCCGTAGAGGTAGAAGTCGTACCACTCGATCGTCGTTCCGGCGAAGGCCGAAGCCAGCACCCGCTTCTTCCCCGACAAGAGCCGCTGCGGTGGGCCCTGGGTTCTCGGTGCGGTGACCGACGTCTGCGTCATGTGATGCTCCTCTGCGGCGGGGTTCGGTCGGCTCGCTGCCAGGCGAGTCCGTGTTTCGCTGAGCAATCTATGCCCGGACCTCGCAGGCACCTGCACTTTTGTGTCACGTCCCGACGCTCAGCTTCATATGTGGTCATAAGTCGTCTTCGTATGACCTTGGCCACGATGGAAACGGTTCCGATTTGCAATGATCGACTTCATAGGCACTCGCAGACGACCTCGTCGACCTTGTCTGCTCAACAGATCAGCAGGCGCCCGAGACTCCGACGACCACACGAAGACAGAGGTGAAGGAATGACGCTCTTGGCAGACCGCACCGCACAATCACCGGCCCCGGTGACCCCGGCAACACCCGAGGCTCTCCGCGAGGCCTTCTCCCATTTCCCGCAGGGGGTCGCGTTCATCGGGGCCGAGGTCAATGCGGCACCCGTGGGCCTTGTCGCCTCCACCCTGACCGTCGGCGTCTCCCTCGACCCGCCTCTGGTCAGCGTCGCGGTCCAGAACTCGTCGACCACATGGCCCACCCTGCGCCAGGCGCCCGAGCTTGGCATCTCCCTGCTGGGCTCCAATCAGGATCAGCTGGCCAGGCAGCTGGCGGCGAAGGATCGCAGTCGACGCTTCACCGGCGTCAGCCCCGAGGTCACGGCCGGGGGCGGGCTGACGATCCCCGGCAGCTCTGCCTTCCTCTGGACCAGGCTCTACGAGGAGGTCGCGGCCGGCGACCACACGGTGGCACTGCTCGAGATCCTCGGCACCCGAAACGATGGCGGGCCCGAGGCCCTGGTCTTCCACCGCAGTGAGTTCAAGGGGCTGCGCGTCTCCTGACCGCGCCCGACGACATTCCGTCCTTGACTCGCATTCGAACTCATGTTCGAATTGTGTCATGCGGTGGAACGAAGCGAGCGGCAGCACCGACCAGAGCACCCCGGTCCTCTTCGGGACGAAGGGACTGGTCCGGTCTGTGCAGACACCGGAGTTCTCAGGAATCACCTTCCACGAGGTGCTGGCGAAGTCGGCGCTGAATAGAGTCCCGCATTCCAGCTCGATGCCCTTCTCCTGGACCATCAACCCCTACCGCGGCTGCTCACACGCCTGCGTGTACTGCTTCGCCAGGAGCACTCACCGCTACCTCGATCTCGATTCCGGGACCGACTTCGATCGCCAGGTCGTCGTCAAGGTCAATATCGCCGATGTCCTCACCGCCGAACTGGCACGGCCGACATGGGCGAGAGACCATGTGGCCCTGGGCACGAACACCGACCCCTATCAGCGCGCCGAAGGCCGCTACTCCCTCATGCCGGGGATCATCAGCGCACTGGCCGAGCAGTCGACGCCGATGTCGATTCTGACCAAGGGGACGCTGCTGCGCCGCGATCTTCCGCTGCTGGCCCGTGCCGCAGAAGACGTTGCGGTGGAGATCAGCATGTCGATCGCCGTTCACGACGACGCTCTGCAGCAGAGCCTCGAACCGGGCACGCCGACGACGAAGGCCAGGCTGGCCACCGTGCGCGCGGCCGCCGACCTCGGATTCGATGTCACTGTGTTCATGATGCCGATCATGCCGAAGCTCACCGATTCCCGCGATCACCTCGAGTCCGCTCTCCGCGCGGTCAAGGACGCCGGGGCCGCGCGGGTCGTCTATGGGGCCCTGCACCTGCGCCCCGGTGCCCGCGAATGGTTCTTCGAATGGCTCGAACGCGAACGCCCGGACCTCCTCCCCCGCTACCGCACGATGTATGCCCGGTCCTCCTACGCGTCGAAGGAGTATCGACGGTGGCTCGGTGAGCGCATCAACCCGCTCATCGACCACTATGGTCTGCGTGGTCGCAGCGATGACGACTACCCGGCGACGTCGAGGATGCGCGGTCGCCGGGACTCGAGCCGAACCATGCAGAAGACCGGCGCAGCAGCGGCTCCGACGCAGCAGCTCGCCGCCCCATCGCAGCAGGCTCTGTTCTGAGACGGCACAGCGGAATAACCATGAGATGGGCACGGTTGGCATTGATATGAAGATTGAGATCTGGTCGGACATCGCGTGCCCCTGGTGCTATATCGGAAAACGTCGTTTCGAGCACGCTCTCGACGGCTTCGCTCATAGGGACGACGTCGAGGTCCAATGGCGCAGCTTCCAGCTCGACCCGAGCCTGCCCGATCACTTCGGCGGCACCGAGACCGAATACCTCAGCCAGACGAAGGGCATGCCCGCTGCTCAGGTGCGGCAGATGTTCGACCATGTCACGCAGCAGGCCGCCGCAGTCGGTCTGAACTACGACTTCGATTCGATCGTCGTGGCCAACAGCTTCACCGCCCATCGCTTCCTCCACTTCGCCAAGACTCACGGGCTCATGTCACAGGCCAAGGAAGCGCTGCTGTCGGGGCACTTCGAGAAGGGGCGCGACATCGGTGACATCGATTATCTCGCCGAGGTGGGGCGTGAGATCGGCCTCGATTCCGACGAAGTCCGTCGCGTCCTCGCAACCGATGAGTACTCCGAGGAGGTGCGGTCCGATATCAGCGAGGCACGCTCGCTCGGAGCGGGCGGCGTCCCGTTCTTCGTCATCGACCGCAAGTACGGCATCTCCGGGGCACAGCCGGCCGACGTCTTCACCCAGGCCCTCGAGACGGCATGGGATGAGGGCCAGAAGCTCACGGTGCTCGCCGGCCCTCCGCAGTCAGCGGCCGAGGACTTCGCCGACGGCGCCGCCTGCGGCCCGAACGGCTGCAGCTGACCACCACAACTCCCTCTAATTGCTACCTGACGGCGGCCCAGCAACCTCGCGCGAGGT
>NZ_JAJB01000012.1:0-55735 GCF_000583215.1 Brevibacterium sp. VCM10 | reverse complement strand
TCACCTTTTTCTGTGCTGTTCGCGGATTCCGGCGTCTACAGCAGTGAGCTCGTCAGGCGGGCCACGTTCTCCACATACTTCTTCAGCATCGGCCGCGCCTCCCATTCCTCGGCATTGAGTTCGACCGAATTCGGCGCGTAGCGTTCGGCTTCGAGGTCATACATGCGCCGGGTGAATTCCTTGTTGACGATGAAGAGGGTCACCTCGAGGTTCATCGCGAATGACCGTTCGTCCATATTTGACGAACCGATGATCGAAACGTCGTCGTCGATGATGAGGAACTTCGAGTGCAGCACCGTCGGAGCGTGGTACATGAAGATCCGCACCCCGGCCCGCACCAGCTCGTCATAATAGGACTGCTGCGCCTTGTGGGTCAGCCAATGGTCGCTCGTCTCACCGACGTACAGGCGCACATCGACCCCGGATCTGGCCTCCGTCGTCAGCGCGTGCAGCAGCGATTCGTCGGGCACGAAATACGGTGAGCAGACGACGACCCGGTGATTCGCGTTGTAGATGAGGTGGTTGAACAGGCGCAGATTGTTCTCGTCTTCGAACCCCGGACCCGACGGCACGATCTGAGCCTGGATGCCACCGAACTCGGGGGCCTCGAGTTCGAAGCTGTCGGGTTCGTCGAGGATCTCATCGGTCTCCGAATACCAGTCTGCGATGAACACGGCATCGAGCTCTTCGACGACCGGCCCCCGGCATTCCACCGACAAGTCCTTCCACTGGAAGCCCTTCCGACGGTTGCGGGCCTTGTTGTACGTGCGGTCGATGATGTTCTGCGAACCGGTGAACGCGACCTTGCCGTCGACGACGAGGATCTTGCGGTGATTGCGCAGGTCGGGCCTCTGGTATTCGCCCTTCCACGGTCGGATCGGCAGGGCCCGGCGCCAGCTGACGCCCGAGCCGTCGAGCTTCTTCACCAGCTCCGAATATCCCGGGTAGCCCAGCGACCCCACATGGTCGATCAGGATCCGCACGTTCACGCCGCGCCGGTGCGCGTCCACCAGCGATTCGAGCAACCGCCTCGTCGTGTCATCGATGGCGACGATGTAGAACTCGAAGTGGACGAACCGCTGCGCGCGGTCGACGGCGTCGGCCATCGCCTCCATGCAGGCATGGTTGTCGACATGGAGGTCGAAGGAGTTGCCGTGCGTCATCGGCAGGGCACCGAGGTCGAAGTTGAGCTGCGCCGCGGTGCGCAGCGGCTCGGGCATATGGTCGCTGCGCCCGACGATCGCCTGGTAGCGGGTCTGATCACGGAAGAGATCGTTCATCTTCGACTGTTTGTCCCGCCGCCGCTTCGGCAGCTTCGCCGAACCCAGCAGCAGGAACGCCGCGATGCCCACATAGGGGATGAGGAAGATCGCGAGCAGCCAGCCGAGCGCGACCGACGGCCTGCGGTTGTGCGGAATCCAGCCGAGCGCGATGATGCGGATGATCAGGTCGATCAACAGCAGGATGATGATCAGCCAGTTCGGCCACGCCTGGTCGATGGTGAAGAACGGATAGATCCCGAAACTGCTCATATAGTGCCCGTTCAGCTCCGCCCTGTTCGTCACAGCTGAGGTATTCGGCCTCCGCTGGAGGATGTCAGATTGTCCCCCATCGTATCCTGCCCGTCCCGGGCCCATCCGGCCCACCCCGCCGTCGGCCGTCTGACCGTTCCCGGGCATACTGGACGGTGACATCAATTGCTGAGAGCGAAGGTGCTGAACGTGATTCGAGACATCAACCCCGAGGGTTCCGACCGTTCGGATACCGCCGACAGCGCGAGCCGCGGACCCGATATCGCCGACGCCGAGGCGGTCCCGATCAAGCCCGCCGTCAGCGTGCTCATGCTCCGCGACGGGGACGAAGGACTCGAGGTGTTCGTCCAGCACCGGGTGTCGACGATGGATTTCGCCGCCGGCGTCGTCGTCTTCCCCGGCGGTCGCGTCGACCCCATCGATCACACGATCGCACCGACCATCACCGTCCCCGATCCGCAGGTGCACACCTCCGCATGGTCGGCATCGACCATCGCCAAGGATGCCGAGGGGTGGCGTGTACTGCTCGCCACCGCTGTGCGCGAGGTCGAAGAGGAGACGGGCGCGGTCCTCGACCCGGCCGGACTCAGACCGTGGGCGAACTGGGTGACTCCGGTTGGTCGACCCAAGCGCTTCGACACGTATTTCTATACGATCGCGGCTCCCGAACTCGCCGCCGCCCAGCATCAGACGACGGAGGCACACACGAGCGAGTGGCGTTCCGTGACCGGGATCCTCGCCGATGAGGGGGCCGGACGGCTGAAGCTCATGCGTCCGACGTTCGTGCTGCTGCGTGAGCTCGCGGGGTTCTCCACCGTCGCCGAGGTGGTTGCCGCCGAGAGGATCATCGACCCCGTCCGCCCGGAGTTCCCCTCCAACCGCGGTTCTTGAGTTCGGCTCTTCGCCCGAGTCCTGCTGCCCGCGTCTGAGCCCAGCATCCCGCTGGTCGCAGCAGGACGCGGGAGTACCCGACTTCAGGCCTTGGCGCGAGCCTTCATCGCGGCCAGGCGAGCGGCAACGACCTGCTTCTGCTCGTCGGTGCCCAGCAGTTCGGCCAGTGCTTCCTGTTCGGCATCGAGTCCGGTGCTGAGGTCGGAGTCATATGACAGGTCGACGAGACGCTTCGCCCACACCAGCGCCGACCGAGACCGGGCGGCGATCTGCCCGGCCAGCTCGAGCGCCCGGGCCATGGGATCCTCGACGACCTCGTCGACGAGGCCGATGCGCAGAGCTTCCTCGGCACCGATCGTGTCGGCGGTGACGATGAGCTTCTTCGCCTGAGCCGGTCCGACGAGGCGCGGCAGCAGCTGCGTGCCGCACATATCGGGGATGATGCCCCAGTTGAGTTCCATGAGGGAGAGCTTCGCATCGGGTCCGGCCACGCGCATGTCCGCGCCCAGGGCGATCTGCAGTCCGCCTCCGAGTGCCGGTCCGCGTACCGCCGCGATGACCGGAACCTCGACGAGCGACCACACATGCACGGCCTTCTGTGCCAGCGCCCGGGCCGAGCCGAGTCGCTGCCCGAGATCGACGGCGGTGGCCACGGAGTCCGACTCCCCGCCCTCCCCGCCCTCGGCGGCCGCTTCCCCGGCGGCAGCTTCCCCGGCGGCAGCTTCCCCGGCGGCCGCTTCCTCAGCGGATGAGCGGGTCGCGGCTCCCGCCTCGGCGATCCGGGCGAGCTCGGTGAAGTCGAGGCCGGCGCTGAAGGCACGACCGCGACCGGACAGGACCACGGCCTTGACCTCGCTCGAACCCTTCAGCGCCAGCCCCGCCTCGACGAGGTCTTCGAAGACCTCGCGGGTGAGCGAATTGAGTGTGTTCGCACGGTCGATCTCGACGTGGGCGACGCCGTCGGTGATCGCATAGACGACGGTCGAGTTGGTGGTCTCGGACATGGAGGGGCCTTTCGACGACGATGCCGGCACGGAAGCCACCGGCGGATCAGGAACACGCCGCGACCGCAGGCCCCGCGGTGCCGGCCCCGGCGACGCTGAACGAGCGATCAGCTGCGTTTCTTGAACCCTATCGGAGCTGCCGTCAACGTCAAGACCAACACGGCGATCAGCGACGCCGCACACATGCCGACGACCCCGGGCCAGGCGAAGTCCGAGAAGAGGACTGCAGACAGCCAAGCGCCGAGACTCGTGCCCAGGTAGTAGACGGTGAGATAGATGGCCGCGGATCGGGTCGAGTCGACTCCCGGCCGGGCGGCACTCGCCGCCGCGGAAGCACCCGTATGGCCGAGGAAGAATCCGGCGGTGAGCAGCGACATGCCGATGATGATCACCACGAGCGAATCGACGAGAGTCAGCCCCGCGCCGGCGAGCGCGATGACCATTCCCGCCACGGTGATCCGAGTGCGCGGGTACTGCGTGGCCAGGCGGCCGTAGTACGTGGTGACGACGGTGCCGACGAGGTAGATGAGGAAGAACAGGCCGACCGCGCCCTCGCTCAGGTGCCACGGATCCTGCTGCAGGCGGGTGCCGAGCATCGTGAACGAGCCGCCGAAGACGATCATGCACAGGAACCCGGTGAGGTAGATCCGCCACAGTCCCCCGCGCAGCGGAATCGCTCGCCGAGGCGGCCGTGCACTCCCGGTCCCACCGTCGTCGGCGGCGGTGCCGGCAGAGAGGGAAGCGTCGTCGGCGGACTCATCGGTGGCGGCCGGGACGCCATCACCGTCGACGAGAGCATTGCTGGCACTGCCGTCACCTGCGGTGACAGCGTCGGGGTCGGCCGCCTCGGTGAAGGTGGGATCCGCATCGGGCGGACCGGAATCGTCCGTGTCGAGGACGGCGCGGCTGCGGGCGGTGGAGAAGAGGTCGTGGCGCAGCAGCCAGACGACGATGAGGCCGAAGGCCAGCGACACGATCGCGGTGAATGCGAGTCCGCCGTGCCAGCCGAGGAGCTCCGAGGCCAGCCCGGTGAGCAGCCTCGAGCACAGTCCGCCGATCGTGTTGCCGGCGATGTAGACCCCGATCGCTCCGGGCAGCGCGGCCGGCGGCAGGCGCAGGGACAGATAGGCCATGGCCGTGGCCGGCACCGAGGCGATCGCCAGTCCCTGGAGGAACCGGACGGCGATGAGCAGCCCCGGGGTCGGGGTGAAGGGAAGGACGAGCGCGAGGATCGCCGCAACGATCACTCCCGCACCGATCTGGCGAGCGTGGCCGATGCGCGGGGCGAGCATCGAGAACGGGATGAGGAAGCAGGCCATGGCCACATTCGTCGCGGACACGGTCAGGCTCGCCGTCGGACCGTCGATTCCGTAGGCGTCTCGGATCGCCGGCAGCAGCCCTTGAGTCTCGTAGAGGACGAGGAAGACGGCGATTCCCGCGAGGAAAACTGCCGCGACGGTTCGCCGAGTGCTCGTCGGACTCGGCTCACCTGTGCTCATGAGTCCAACGCTATGCCTCCGAGAAGCACCCGCTCAAACGATTCCGAGTCCCGGACCGTGTGAGTCCGGACACCGCGGGTGCCTGTGAGCGCCCGCTGCTGGTGCCGCACGATCGCATGGCGCCGCGGATTCGACGGCGCTGCGGATGTGGAGGATAACCCCATCGCCGAGGCGGCCCGACGTTTCATAGGCTGAAACCAGAAGTTCGACGAGCAGTGAATGGACGTGCCAGCGATGACGGCGACCAACGAGATTCCCGCACTCAGCGCAGACCCCGCAAACCGCCCTGCCGCGCCCTCCCCCGGCGTCCCCACCTCGTCCCTGGAATCGCTCGCGCCGACCGACGGTCGGCGCACGGCCGTTCCCGGCAACCGCTCCTTCGTCATCACCTGGCTGCTGTCGATGCTCTTCGGCGTCCTCGGTCTTGACCGGTTCTACACCGGCCGGTACCTCACGGGCGCGCTCAAGCTGCTCAGCCTCGGCGGGTTGGGGATCTGGTGGATCATCGATCTCGGCATCGTTCTGGCCGGCGGTCTGCGCTGTGGGAGAGCTCCGCTGCGCGGCTACGCTCAGGACAAGGAGATCGCGTGGATCGCCACCGGCTTCACCCTCATCGTCGCCTATTCGATGCAGGTCGACGAGCTGGTCACGGCGCTGCTGAGCTCCCTGTTCTGACGCATTTCCCACGCCTGTTCCGATGCGCTTCGCCGACTGTTCACAACCGTCTCAGGTCTGCCTTTCCTGAAATCTGCGTCTCCCGGGTCTAGGCTCGAAGTCAGAACAGTTCAAGGAGGCACAATGAAACGGCAATTCCCCATTGTCAGGATGGTCACCGGTGACTCGGTAGGCAAACAGATCGCGGGGGCGGCGGCGGCCGCCTCGGCGCTCGGGTTCGGCGCACTCGCCGCATGGGATCTCACGCAGAAGAAGCACTCGATCCTGCGCAACTATCCGATCGCCGGGCACGCCCGATTCCTGCTGGAGTCGATCCGGCCGGAGATCCAGCAGTACTTCATCGAACGCAACTGGGACGGTCGCCCATTCAGCCGCGACACTCGCACCACCATCTACGAACGGGCCAAGGGCACCCACTCCGAGCACGCGTTCGGCACCCAGCGCGATGTCGACCGTGCCGGCTACGAGTCGCTCATGCACTCGAATATGCCGATCCCCAATCCGCCCCGTCCGCCGCGAGTGCGCATCGGCGGTGACGACTGCACTCAGCCCTACGACATCTCGCTGCTCAACGTCTCCGCAATGAGCTTCGGTTCGCTGAGCAACAACGCCATCCGTGCCCTGAACAAAGGAGCGGCACTGGGCGGATTCGCCCACGACACCGGTGAGGGATCGATCTCGCCGTATCACCGTGAGCACGGCGGCGACCTCATCTGGGAACTCGGCACCGGATACTTCGGCGCCCGCACCCCGGAAGGACAGTTCTCCCCCGAGGTCTTCGCCGAGAAGGCTCGGGACCCCCAGGTGAAGATGGTCTCGCTCAAACTCTCTCAGGGAGCGAAGCCGGGCATCGGCGGTGTGCTGCCCGGGGCCAAGGTGACCGAGGAGATCGCGGAGATCCGCGGCATCCCCGTCGGCCAGACGTGCATCAGCCCGCCCGGACACACGGTGTTCTCGACCCCGATCGAGCTGCTCGAGTTCATCCGGCAGATGCGTGAGCTCTCCGGCGGCAAACCTGCCGGCTTCAAGCTGTGCATCGGTTCGCGCACGGAGTTCCTCTCGATCGTCAAGGCCATGGTGGAGACGAACATCCTGCCGGACTTCATCATCGTCGACGGCTCCGAAGGCGGCACCGGTGCGGCACCGCTGGAGTTCGAGGACAATGTCGGTCTGCCGCTGACCCAGGGGCTGATGATCGTGCACAACGCGCTCGTCGGCGCGGGACTGCGGAAGAAGATCAAGGTCGGCGCCTCGGGCAAGATCGCCACCGGCACCGATATCGTCAAACGCCTCATCCAGGGCGCGGACTTCACGAACTCGGCCCGCGCGATGATGATGGCCGTCGGCTGCATTCAGGCTCAGGCCTGCCACACAGGCAAATGCCCCGTCGGCGTCGCCACTCAGGATCCGCGGCGAGCGCGCGCCATCGACGTGCCCACCAAGGCCGAACGTGTGCGCAACTATCACGACGGAGTCGTCGCCGAGGCAGTCCGGCTCATGGCGTCGATGGGTGCGGCCGCACCGGATGAGCTCGAACCGACGATGCTGCGTCGCAATGTCTCGGCCTCCGAGTCCTGGTCCTATGCCCGCCTCTACGACTGGCTGAAGCCCGGCGAACTCCTCGACGACACCCCCTCGGAGTGGGCCGACGACTGGTCCACGGCCCGCGCCGACACGTTCGCGATCCCCCGCGGACACAGCCGCTGATCCGCCGAGGCGGTCACTCGGCCCCGGCCGCTTGACGCTGACCTGACCATTCGGCTGCGGCCGCACGGTCGGTCGCTCGGCTCCGGCCGCTTGCCCTCGACCATTCGATTCCGACCGATTGCCCTCGACCATTCGGTTCCAAGCGCCTTGTCGACTTCGCCGATCCTCCGAAAGGAACTCGATGACCACCCTTGTCCTTCTCCACTCGGCTCTGGGACGGACGTCCGGAATGGATGCCGTCGCCGAACGCTTCGCACTGGCCGGGTATGCCGTCCACACTCCCGACGTCTACGCGGGCAGAACCTTCGACACCGCCGAAGCGGGAGTCGCCCACTCCCAGGAGGTCGGGTTCTCGGGCCTCGTGGATCGGATGAAGGAGGAGTGCGAGGATCTCGGCGACGACCTCGTCTTCGGCGGGTTGTCGCTGGGAGCCGCGCTCGCGCAGCAGATGGGCAAAAACGATCCGCGCGCTCGCGGCGTCCTGCTCTTCCACGGCGGCGGATTCCCGAAGCCGACGCGCTGGCAGGCCGGTGTGCCGGTGCAGGCGCATTTCGCCGTCGACGACTCGTGGCGCAGCCCGGGCACGATCGAGACCCTGATGGAATCCGCTGCGAGGGCCGGCGCGCAGGCAGAGTACTTCCTCTACCCGGGCAACACCCATCTGTTCAGCGACCCGACGACCCCGGATTACCGCGAAGACAGCGCCGAACTCCTCTTTGAGCGGGCCCTGGCCTTCCTCGACCGCTTCTGAGGTCTCCCACTCACCATCGGGGTCGTCCTCGCTGGCCGGCCTCCTCGCGGTGGAAGCGCCCAGCGCTCACGTCAGCGCCGAGCGCTCATGTTGCCGTCGACCGATCACCTCAGCACTCCACCTCCTTGCCGACCGCTCGAGTCAGCGCCGAGCGCTCAACGCAAACCTTGATACAGCGGCGTTGAGTCGAGCGGTCGGCGAAATCAGTCCCTTGCAGATGAGAGCTGACCACCCTCACATGCATTCGTTTAATTCCATTTGCTGAATTTTATTGCCATTTGACTTCCATGAAGGCACACTGTTGTCATGGTGACCGTCTTCAGCACCAAGAGACTTCGCAGCCTCGGCTTCGCGCACAAGGAAATCGTCAAGGCCCTGCAGTGCTGTCTGCAGAGGGTCCGACGTGGCCAATTCGTCCTCACCCGGCCCTGTGATCAGCAGGCTCACGCCGTGCTGCAGGACGTACACTCGGCATCCTCGACCTCGTACCCTCGGACCTACGGGGACATCAGAGACACAGCCGAAGACCTCAAGTCCCTGATCCGGTCTTACGCTGATGACCGGCTGCCCGACGCAGTCTTCTCCCATGTGTCAGCGGCCTTGTTACATGGTCTCGATCCACCGTTCCCCGCAGTCGACAAGTGCGAGATGATCCGGACCGGAACTCGCCGGAGCAGCGACACTCTCCACATTCGTGATCGGCACCTGCCTCCAAGCGACGTCGATTCGATCGGAGGACTCCCCGTCACGACATTGCTCAGGACCCTCGTGGACATTGCTCGCGAATACGACCCAGAGTTCTCGGTCCCATTGCTCTCGGACGCACTTCGCCGGCGGCTGGTCACCAAAGCAGCACTGCGAACCGCCCTTCCACCGGCCCGCCGAGGCTGTCGCACCGCCGCTCTTGCCATCAGCCTCGCGGACGCGAACCACGAGTCAGCAGCAGAATCGATCACTGCCGTCAAGTTCTATCGCTTCGACATCACCGGAATGATCCCCCAGGTCGAGACCTGCGACGCGGCTGGAAATCTTCTCGGCCGCAACGACTTCCGCCACGAGAAGTACGGACTCATCGTCGAATGCCACGGTGTCGGAAAGTATTTCATGGGGCACAACAGCCCCGACGAAGCCAGCAAGAAGAACCATGAACGCCACATGAAGCTGCTCAACGCGGGGTTCCGCATCTTCAATCTCGTCTGGGCGGACCTGTTCCGACCCCATGAGTTCATCAAGATCAAAGCTGAACTGGACACGCTGGCGAAGAGCGAACTCACCCAGCGCAGCGAATGACCTCGACTCCCCTGCCGACCGCTCATCTCAGCGTCGCTGTATCAAGTTATACGCCGCGCGCTCGACGCGGAGTCGAGCGGTCGGCGAGCTGAGCTGCTCTCTCGGCGACAATACGTGCGGTCGAGGCTAGGGCGCGCGGTGGGCACTGAGTCGAGCGGTCGGCGAAGTGACTGTGAGCTGAGTTGGTTCGCTCTACGTTGCGGCGGGACCGGTCACCCCATGACGAGGCCGTTGTCGACGATGAGGTTCTGGCCGGTCACCGCACGCGAAGCGGGAGAGGCGAAGAACACCACCGCCGAGGCGAAGTCCTCCGGAGTCGTCACCCGTCGCAGAGCGCTGGCGGCGGCGATCTGGTCGAAGACCGCTTCGGGTGTCGCCGAGGAGGCGTCCGTGGTGCGCAGCAGTCCGCCGGAGACCATGTTCACCCGCACCCCGGCCGGGCCGAGATCCTTCGCGAACGTCCTCGTCAGCGACAGCAGCGCCGCCTTGCCGGCCGTGTAGTCGTGGTACGGCACGACCGGATCCTGGAACAGGTTGGTGCCGATGTTGATAACGCGGCCGGAACCGAGCTCGCGGAAGCCGTGCATCGCGGCCTGGATCGTGTTGACCGCACCTTCGACCGAACCGCGGAACTGGTCGGCGAAATCCGAATAGTCGATCTCGTCGGCCGGCTGGCGCTCATCGCCGTTGAACGAGAAGTCGGCGAGCGCGTTGTTGACGACAGTGGATACCGGAGCTCCGAACTCGGCTGCCGCGGTCTCGAACATGGCGTCGACGGCGCGGGAGTCGGTGACGTCGGCCTCGATTGCCACGGCGCGCCCACCGCGAGCGCGGACCGCCTCGGCGAGCTCTTCCGCGGCCTCGGCCGAATACCGGTAGTTGATGACCAGCGCCGCACCCTCCGGCGCGAAGGCCTTCGCGATCGCAGCGCCCAGGCCGCGTCCGGATCCGGTGACAAGCACGACCTGCTCGTCGAGAGGCAGTGCCTCGGAGGTGAATGCCTGGGGGTTGCTCATCGCGTGTCTCCTTCGGACGTCGGTGGGCGGATCTCGCAGACCTGATCCCACCCTACCCAGGAAGCGGGCTCGCCGAGACTGAGCGGCGCGAGACGGGCAGCAGCGCGGCGATTGTTGGGTCGATCCACGGTGATATCGCGGCTTAGAACACCGCGGATCGACCCAACAATCGCGCAATGGCCGTGCCCGCACCTCCTCCAGCAGGAAGCAGATTGGCCACAGAACTGCACTGAACCGCGCGCATATGCGCTGAGGAACGTGCTCTGAGCGGCCTGAGTCCATAGACTGAAACGAAGACCACCGTTGTCCATCCCCAGAAAGTCACCCTTATGAACGAGCTCGGCGCCGGCATCTCCATCGGAGTCCTCGCGGCTCTCGTCGTCTTCGTCATCTACTTCGTCGGAGCGAAGATCGGACGATGGCAGCCCCGGAACCAAAGCGCCGGACCGGGCGCTCAGGGCGGCTATCCGCAGACTCAGGGCTACGGTCAGAACTCGTACGGCCAGAACCCCTACGGCCAGTCCGGCTACAGCCAGTCCGGCCGTCCGTGGAGCAGCGAGGATGAGACCCGCGTCCTTCCCTCCAATGCGCAGGGCTACGACGACGTCGACGCCGATCAGCCGCGGGCCACGAAGAGAGAACTCGCCGCCAACATCCAGCACTCCGGTCAGATGATCGAGGCCAACCGGCGGGCCGCCACCGCGGCCAACGGCGACACCGTCGCAGTGTTCACCTACATCCTCGGCGCCGCACTCATCGCCGTCGTCGCCTTCGTGTTCTTCAACAATCTGCTGCTGCCGGCCACGATCGGTGCGCTGACGGGCGCGATCATCTGCGTCGCCCTGTCGGCGACCTACACGATCAAGCATCTGGACTTCTGGCCGGACAATGCCACGATCTCGATCATCAACCTGCTCGTCGCCCTGGCCGCGTCGATCTTCATGTACATCGGGTCCGTGCAGACGGTGCGCGACAATATCAGCCTGTCCACGATCACCGACTCGTTCGACGCACTGCCCTTCAGCGACGGCTTCTCGGCCTTCGCCGTGGCCATCGGCGACCGGGTGGTGACGTTCTTCAAGGACTTCGGCTTCCTCGGCTTCGTGTTCCTGCTGTTCATGGGCATCGGCTGCATCATCGTGTTCACCCTGGCCGCGAAGTCGCTCGTCGACGTCATGGACTGGCGGATCTTCGCCCAGTTCGGCCACAACGTCACCGACCGCCCGATGTCGCATTCGCGTGCCGTGCGCTTTCAGACCTCGAA
The DNA here is from genome assembly GCF_000583215.1 of Brevibacterium sp. VCM10. Classification (NCBI taxonomy): domain Bacteria; kingdom Bacillati; phylum Actinomycetota; class Actinomycetes; order Micrococcales; family Brevibacteriaceae; genus Brevibacterium; species Brevibacterium sp. VCM10. Next base: position 44,106 of record NZ_JAJB01000012.1, on the reverse strand, counting down.
GGTCTCGCACACCGTGACCTCGCTCGTTCTCGCCGTCATCGCCGTGCTCGCGGCCACAGGATTGCTCTATGACGGCTTCACCTGGTTCACACGCTGAGGAACATCTCAGAAACCGGGCGGTAAGATAGGTCCGGAATTCCCCGTCGTGACGCGTCACGCGCGCGCCGCTGCGGCCGATATCGACACCGACGAACGACCCGAAAAGGGATGAGTTACTCAATTGGCGAATGGCAACGCAACATTTCGGCACTCGAACGTGGCCCTGCTCGGCCTGACCGAGACCCTGGCCCCGAACGAAGTGACCTCGCAGGAATTCGACGAACGCCTCGCCGATACGCTGTCATCGCTCAAACTGCCGCAGGGTCTGCTCCAACGCGTCGCCGGTGTGTACGCCCGCCGCAACTGGGATGAGCCCCACCAGTTCGCCGATGGTGCGATCGCGGCCGGAAAGAAGGCCCTCGCCGAGGCGGGGGTCCCTCCCGACGCCATCGGACTGATGGTCAACACCTCCGTGACCCGTGAGCACCTGGAACCGTCCGTGGCCGTCGGCGTCCACGCCGGCATCGGGCTCGGCCCGCAGGCGATGAACTTCGACATCGCCAACGCCTGCCTGGGATTCGTCAACGGAATGACCCTGGCCGCGAACATGATCGACGCCGGGCAGATCGAATACGCCCTCATCGTCGCCGGTGAAGACGCCTCCCGCGTCCAAGACGCGACGCTGCGTCGCCTCAACCGCCCGGAGATCACCCGCGAGGAGTACCTCAACGAATTCGCGTCTCTGACCCTGGGCTCCGGCGCTGCCGCCGCCGTCCTCGGCCCGGCCGACAAGCATCCGGAGGGCCACCGCATCCTCGGCGGGATCACCCGTGCGGCAACCCAGCATCACGAACTGTGCGTCGGCGACCACAACGGAATGTTCACCGACACGAAGGGGCTGCTCTCCGGCGGCATGGAGCTCGTCGTCGCCGCGTGGGAGGAAGCCCACGAGACCGGGTGGGACTGGCGGGAGATGGACCGCTACGTCATGCACCAGGTCTCCGATGTGCACACGAATTCGATCACGAAGGCCGCGAACCTCGACCCCGACCGGATCCCCGTGAGCTACCCGGAGCTGGGCAACGTCGGCCCCGCCTCACTGCCCATCACCCTGTCCCGTGAGGCCGAGAACCTCAGACCCGGCGACCGCATCCTGTGCATGGGCGTCGGCTCCGGCCTCAACACCGCCATGACCGAGATCGAGTGGTAGAGAGCTTCATGAGATTTCCTGCACGGCCGGCCACGATTCCCCCGCAGCTGCCCGAGTGGGACCCCGCCTGGTCCCGGATCGTCGAGGCCGCGACCGGCGATGAGACACACGAGTTCCACGTCCTCGACACCCTGCCCGCCCTGACCGAGGCCGGTGTCGAGCCGACGGGCACGATCGTCGCCCTCCACGGCAACCCCACCTGGTCGTACCTGTGGCGTCGGCTGGCCAGCGCCACCATCGCCGCCGCACTGTCGGGCGGACGTGCCTGGCGGCTCATCGCCCCCGACCAGCTCGAAATGGGCTTCTCCGAACGGCTCGCCCACTCTTCCATGCCGGCCCCGAAGTCCGCCGAGGTCCGTCGCATCGCCGATCGCCTCAGCGATTTCGATGCGGTCGTCTCCAACCTGTTCGCCGAGGTGGCCGCCACCGGATCCGCCACCCACCCGATCGTGACGATCGGTCACGACTGGGGCGGAGTCCTCTCTCTCGGTTGGGCCGCCAGAAATACCGACAGGGTGTCCGCGGCGATCAGCCTCAATACGGCCGTCCACCAGCCCGAGGACACGCCGGTGCCTGCACCGCTGCGGGCGACCCTGGCCGGGCCCATGCTGCCTGCGGCCACCGTGCTCACCGACGGGTTCCTGCGCGTGACTTTGGGACTCGGCGACCTCGCTGCCGAGACCAGGGACGCCTTCCGCGCCCCGTACCGCACACCTGCGGACCGGTGGGCGATCGGCAATTTCGTCGCCGACATCCCCGTCGACGACACACATGCCTCCGATCCCGAACTCCAGCGCATCGGCCGGGACATCGCCGCCTTCGACAAGCCGGCGCTACTTATCTGGGGCCGGAAGGACCCGGTGTTCCTCGAACGCTATCTGCGGGACCTGCGCCGGCGCCTGCCGCAGGCCGATGTGCATCGGTTCGAAACGGCCTCCCACCTCGTCAGCGAAGATCACGATGTGCCCGGTCTCGTCCTCGACTGGCTGGACGCGCAGTTCGATACACCCACCACTGCGAACACCCCCACCGAGGCGGCCCCTGCGAAGGGATCGTCCGCGCGGTCGGGCACAGCCGCCTCGGCGAGGGGATCGGCGTCCGATATCGCGGATGACTCCGCCGCCGGCGACGGATCCGCGGATGTCCGCTCGGTCACGGCGATCCTCGATGCGCGCCGTGACGACGAGGCGATCGCCTCGGTGGACTTCGCGCAGAACCCGGCGCAGCAGATCAGCTGGCGGCACCTGTGGCACGTGACGACGTCGATCGCGAACGGCCTCCTTGACCTCGGCGTGAAGCCCGGGGACCGGGTGTCCATGCTCGTGCCTCCGGGCAACAATCTCACCGCCGCGCTCTATGCGTGCCTGAAGATCGGTGCGGTCGCCGTCGTCGCCGATGCCGGACTCGGCCCGAAGGGAATGACTCGGGCGATCACCTCGGCGGACCCGCAGTGGATCATCGGGGAACTGCCCGGGCTCACTCTGGCGCGGGCCTTCGGCTGGCCGGGACGGCGGATCTCGGTGAGTCCGCTCGGGCCCGTGCGCTCGCGCCTGTTCAAGGCAGAGAAGAGCCTGACCGAACTCTCCCGCACCCCGCACCGGGCTGAGATGCCGACCCCGGCCTCGGATGCCGATGCGGCGATCCTCTTCACCTCCGGTTCGACGGGACCGGCGAAGGGCGTGCGCTATACGCATGGGGACATCTCCGCGCTGGCGGCCGTACTGACCAGGACCTTCAACGTCACCGAAGGCACTGGACTGGTGGCTGGGTTCCCACCGTTCGCCCTGTTGGGCCCGGCCATCGGCGCCACCTCGGTGACACCGGACATGTCGGTGACGAAACCGAAGACGCTCACGGCCACTGCGATCGCCGATGCGATCATCGCCGGACGGGCCACCATGGTCTTCGCCTCCCCGGCCGCATACACGAATGTCGCCGCGACCGTCGGGGAGCTCGACGACCAGCAGCGGGAAGCGTGCGCCGGGGTCGAACTCGTGCTCTCGGCGGGTGCGCCTGTGCCGCTGGACCTCATGGATGCCATCGCCGAGGTATTCCCGAACGCCTCCATCCACTCCCCCTACGGCATGACCGAGGGACTGCTGCTCACCGACATCGACCGTGACGGGGTGGCCGAAGCCGATGCCACCGGTGGCCTCGGAGTGTGCGTGGGACAGCCGATCGACGGTGTCGAACTCGCTCTGGCCCCCATCGATGAGTCGGGCGCATCCTCCGATGAGCTGCTGCAGGGCGAGGCCGTACAGGGCCGCCTCGGCGAATTCGTCGTCAGCGCCGCCCATATCAAGTCCGGCTACGACAACCTGTGGCACACGACTGCGGCTTCGGCCCGTGATGATCTGCACGGTCTGACCTGGCACCGCACGAACGACATCGGCCATATCGACGATGCCGGTCGTGTGTGGCTCGAAGGACGTCTGCAGCATGTCGTCACGACGCCGCGCGGACCGGTCGGACCCGGCGGGCTCGAAGCGCTCATCGACGCCGACGAACAGGTCAGCCGCAGCTCCGTCGTCGGAATCGGCCCCGTCGGCACTCAGGCTCTCGTAGCGGTGCTCGACGCCGAGGGCACCTCGCTCTCACCGGGTCTGGCGCCCTTGGACCTGACGGCGCGACTGCGGGAGACGGTCGCCGAGGCTGGCGGTCATGATCTGGCTGCGGTGCTCGTGGCGCCCGAATTCCCCACCGACATCCGCCACAATTCGAAGATCGACCGTTCCCGCCTCGCCGCCTGGGCCGACAGCGTCCTGGCCGGTGGGCTGGTGCGTGGAAGCGTCTGAGGAGTTGAAGTGAGAATCACCGTCACCGGAGCCTCCGGACTGCTCGGTTCGTCCGTCGCTCGTGAGCTCGTCACCGCTGGTCACGAGGTCACGACCCTGCAGCGTCGCCCCTCTGGGGTCGACGGCGCCACCGATGTGGTGGGGTCGGTGACCGATGCGGCTGCCGTTGAGAAGGCGGTCACCGGCGCCGAGGCGGTCGTGCATTTGGCCGCGAAGGTCTCCATGATGGGTGACCCCAAGGAATTCGAGGCCGTGAACATCGGCGGCACCCGCACTCTCGTCGATACGGCTCGGGCCGCTGGTGTACAGCGCCTGGTCCATATCTCATCGCCGTCGGTGGCCCATACCGGTGAGTCGATCATCGGCGACGGCGCCGAACCCGCGTCTCCGGAGTTCGCTCGCGGTGAGTATGCGCGGACGAAGGGCGCCGGTGAGCGGATCGCCCTGGGCGCCGACTCGCCTGACTTCCGAGTGCTCGTCCTGCGTCCCCACCTCATGTGGGGACCGGGAGACACTCAGCTCACGGAGCGGGTCATCGATCGCGCCCGTGCGGGGCGGATGCCGGTGCTCGGATCGGGCGCGGCGCTGGTCGACACGCTCTTCGTCGACAATGCCGTCGAGGCGATCGTCGCAGCGGTGACCGCGGTCGATTCCACTCATGGTGAGGCGCTGGTGGTGACGAACGGTCAGCCGCGACCCATCGGTGAGCTGATGTCACGCATCGCGATCGCCGGCGGTGCATCGGAGCCGAAGCTGCGCATACCGGTATCACCGGCGCTGGCTGCCGGAACCGTGGTCGAGAAGGTGTGGGAACTCGGAGAGCATGACGACGAACCGCCGTTGACCAGGTTCCTCGCCGAACAGCTGTCGACCGCACATTGGTTCGATCAGCGGCGGACGCAGGAAGTCCTCGGTTGGACTCCCCGTGTCAGCATCGAAGAGGGCATGCGGATCCTCGCCGCACACTACGCCTGAGCGGGTTCGCCGGCTGAGTTCACCTGCTCAGCCCCTGAACGGCTCGAGCCAACAGCAATTTAGAGCCGGTATTGGTTGTTCTCCTCGGCTGAGGGACCCTTGCGTTCAGGTGCCTCAGCATCCTCGGCCTCGTCGTCGGCAGGTTCGTCTTCTGCCGTGCCGGCAGACTCATCGGCTTCTTCAGGCAGCTTGCCGGAGAGCGCGTCGGCCGACATTCCGGGCTCACCGGTCGGCGGTGCCTCGAGCGAGGATCCGCTGGCGGATTCGTCGAATTCCTCCGGGTCGAGCGTCTCCGGATCATCAGCCCGCCCTTCGAGATCCGGGTCGGATGCCGGGGCGGACCCGCTGTCTCCGGCATCGTCCTGATTGCGCGACGGAGCTGCGGACTCGTCATCGTTCGTCGCGTCTGTGTCATCGCTCGTCGCGTCGGCAGCTTCGACCTGCGGTGCGGAGGTGGGTCGGGCGGGGAACGACGGCGGCATCGGCGGAGGCGGCGGCAGTTCGGACGAATCCCCTGCTTGCACGGTCGGCTTCTCGACGGGCCGAGAGGGTTCATCGGCGCCAGCCCCGGTGTCTCCGGATTCGGTGTCACCGCCGGCGTCGGCCTTGGCGGCGGCGTCGGCTGGCTGTGGGAATTCGGCGGAGTCTGCCGGCTCTGCGGTCTTCACGACCACTGCGGGCTTCGCTGACTCGGCGGGTCGTTCCTCATCGGTCGAGGCCTCGTCACCTTCGGCTCCGTCGGATTCCAGGGAGGAATCTGACTCATTGTTCTGCTCGGCTGCATCGTCAGCCGCTTCGCCCTCTGCGACCTCCCCCTCGGCAGGAGACGCTGCGGCGGACTCACCGCCTGCTCCTTCTTCCTCGGCGGTTGCCTCCTCTGCATCGGCCCCCTCGAAGCGAGACATCTCGGCGTCGGCACCCTCGATGGAAGCCGCCTCGGCATCGGCACCCTCGATGGAAGCCGCCTCGGCATCGGCGCCCTCGGTGGGGGCCGCCTCCGCGGTATCCGTCTCATCGGACGAGGTCGCCTCGGCGGACTGGGCGGTCGATCCCGGCAGGGCACCGTCGATGCCTTCGAGGCTCACTCCCGCCTCGGCGGCGAGTCGGGCACGTCGTTCGGCACGCGCCTGAGCGCGCTCCTCTTCGCTTTGCTGAGCCTTCGCCAGCTCGCCCTTGGGCTGAGTCGGGCGGACGACCTCCCAGATGAGGAGGACGATGAGCATCGTGACGCCGACGGTCGCGCCCATGAGGATCGAGCCCAGTGGCCGCGACATCGAGAAGAAGTCGAAGAGGGCGTTCAGGCCGAACATGACGGCCAGGCCGAGGATCAGTGCAACCAGGAATCTCATAACCCCATTGTGCCCTCTCCTGGTCCGAGTGCAGGGAAATGGGTCCACTTTCGTGCCGCACCGATCCTTCTCAGCCCTGCGGCACCTCACGCGCAGGACGAAGAATCCGGGCCCCACCTCGGCGAGATTCTGTGCCGTGAGTCACAATGGGGATATGGATACGCAACCCGACACCGCCGCCCCCAGCTACGACGACATCGTCGCCCGCATCGCCGCCGATGCCGACGGATTCTGGCTCGAGCAGGCCAGGAACCGCATCGACTGGGTCACCGAACCGACGAAGGCCGTCGACAATTCGAATGCGCCGATCTATCGCTGGTTCCCCGACGGCGAACTCAACGTCTGCTACAACGCGCTCGACCGACATGTCGCGAACGGCCGCGGCGGCCAGGCCGCCATCATCTACGATTCGCCCGTCACAGGCACCGTCCGTTCGATCACCTACGCCGAACTGCTCGATGAGGTCTCCCGCTTCGCCCGCGCCCTGGCCGACAAGGGCGTGGCCAAGGGCGATCGCGTCGTCATCTACATGCCCATGATCCCCGAGGCGGCCGTGGCCATGCTCGCCTGCGCCCGCCTCGGCGCGATCCACTCGGTCGTCTTCGGCGGCTTCGCCCCGAACGAACTGGCCGTGCGCATCGACGACACCGCTCCGAAGGCCATCATCTCCACCTCCTGCGGGGTCGAGAAGAGCCGAGTCCTCGAATACAAGCCGATGCTCGACGAGGCCATCGAGATCGCCGCGAACAAACCGGAATTCACCGTTATCGTCCAACGCGACGAACATCGCTGTGAACTCGGCGACACCGACCTCGACTACGCCGAACTGCTCAACCGGACGCCCCAGGGCATCGACCCCGTGCCCGTGAAGGCCACCGACGAGCTCTACGTCCTCTACACCTCGGGCACCACCGGCAAACCGAAGGGAATCGTCCGTGATTCCGGCGGCTACGCGGTGGCCAGCGCCTTCTCGATGCCGACAGTCTTCGGTCTTCACCCGGGCGACACGATGTTCACCGCGTCCGATGTCGGGTGGGTCGTCGGACACACGTACATCATCTACGCGCCCCTGTTGGCTGGCGTCACCTCGGTGCTCTATGAAGGAAAACCCGTGGGCACGCCTGATGCCGGAGCCTTCTTCCGCGCCATCGAGCAGCACAAGGTCAACGTCCACTTCACCGCTCCGACGGCCATGCGCGTGGTGCGCAAGGAAGATCCGAACGGCGAGCTGATGAAGAAGTACGACCTGTCGAGCCTGCGCGCGGAATTCCTTGCCGGCGAGCGGCTCGATCCTGACACCTATGAGTGGACGACGAAGATCCTCGCCGAGGCGACCGGACGCGACATCCCCGTCGTCGACAACTGGTGGCAGACGGAGACAGGCTGGCCGATCACAGCGAATCCTTTGGGACTGAACCGGTTCCCCCTCAAGGCGGGATCGTCGACGAAGCCGAATCCAGGCTTCCAAGTCGAGGTCGTCGACCCCGGTGGTCAGCCCGTTCCCGCCGGAGAGGAAGGACTCATCGTCATCAAGCTGCCGCTGCCCCCGGGCACCATGGCCACGGTGTGGGGCGATGACGAGCGGTTCATCTCCTCCTACCTCGCCGCCTTCGACGGCTACTACCTCACCGGCGATTCCGGCTACCTCGATGAGGACGGCTACGTCTTCGTCATGGGCCGCACCGACGATGTCATCAACGTCGCCGGCCACCGCCTGTCCACCGGCATCATCGAGGCGGTCGTCGCCTCCCACCCGGCTGTGGCCGAGGCAGCTGTCATCGGTGTCCACGATGACGTGAAGGGGCAGATCCCTCGCGCCCTCGTCGTGCTCGGGGATTCCGCCGAGGCGGCCGACCCGGACACAGTCATCGACGAACTCGTGGCGCTCGTGCGCAAGGAGATCGGACCTGTCGCCGCATTCAAACGCGTCGACATCGTCTCGGGTCTGCCGAAGACCCGGTCGGGCAAAATCCTGCGCAAGACGATGCGGCAGATCGCTGATGGCGACAACGATCCGGCCGTGCCGTCGACGATCGAAGACCGCACCGTACTCGACGACCTCGGGGCAGTGCTCTCCCGCGGCTGAGCAGTCTCAGGCTTCAGCACGCAGCCGCGATTCGGCTACGCGCGCCCCTGTTCGAAGCCCGCGGCGAATCCGCGTTCGAAGGCCTTTTGGACCTCCTGCTCGCGGCTGCGGCGCTCGTCGGCCCAACCGAAGGGGTCGAATCCTCGGCGGCCCGGGCCAAAGCCAGGACCGAAGCTCGGTCCGAATCCGCGGCGCCCGCGGCCTCCGCCGCGGCGGTGATCGCGGTCCCCGCCTTCTCGCCCGTGGGCTCCGTGGCGGTCAGGGCCGCCCCGGTGCTCGTCATGATCGTGGGGGCGTTCGTGATCGCGCGGTCCGTCGTGGCGGTCCGAGTCGTCTCCGCAGTGTTCGGGGCCGAAGTTCTCGACGATCTTCGACAGCGAGGCCTTGAGGTTCTCGAACTCCTCAGAGGTGAGCACCTCTTCGATGCGATCGCCGACTCCGTCGCGCATATCGCGGAAGCGCTGACGCAGTTCTTCGGGGTCGATGCTCTTCGACGGTCCCCAGCTGCCTCGGCCGCGCGGCGGCCCGTAGGTCACCGGCTCTTCGGGGTAGGCGGCGCCGTCAGCGACGACCTCATCGGAGTCCCAGCGGCGACGCCCTCGCCGCATGCGCCCGAGGTCGCGAGGATCGAAGCCGGAGTCAGCCGCGGCCGCGCGGAATTCGCGGCGCAACACGTGGCTGAACTCGCGGAGCAGCTGCGGCAGATCGTCGTCGGTGTCTTCGCCCTTGCCGTCGTCTGAGTCGGCGTCGTCTGCAGGCTCGTCGCTCACGGGCTCAGCACGTGCGGCCGAATCATTCTCCTCCGCCTCGACCGTGTCCGCTTCGCCCGGCTGTTCGCGATCGGAGCCGAGGCTCGAAGCGCTGCCGGCGGCGGTGTTCTCGTCGGCGTTCAGCGAGTCCTCCCGGTCATCGGCACCTGGTTCGCCAGCTCCTCCGGTCGGAGTGGTGGAGTCGTCGTTGTCATCGTTGAAGTCTTTGTTTTCAGTCATGTCATCTCCTTAGTTGTCATCTGACATGTACATGCAGAGTGACATGCAATTCAATTGCATGTCAAGTGGCATGTAAAATCGAATCATGAGCACGAACGATGACATTCAGGCGATCGCCGAGGCGCTCACCCGCCTGCAGTGGCGGCGCGGGCCCGGTGGTCCGCGCGGATTCGGCCCCTTCGGCGGGCTCGGTGAGCACGGCGGCCCCAATGAGCGCGGGGGCTTCGGCGAACGTGGTGGATTCGGAGGCGGCCGGCACTCAGACGACTTCCCGTTCGGCGGCAAACGTCATCCCGGCGGACCGTTCGCCGCTCACGGTCGCGGGCGTGCGCTCATCCGCCTGCTCGTCTCCCTCGTCCAGGCGGGGACAGCACTGGGAGTCAGCGCACTCGGCGATGCGATCGGCGTCGATCAGCCGCGCGCGTCCCGGCTTGTGGCCCAAGGCGTCGAGCTCGGTTTTCTGCGTCGTGAAGCCGACCCGGATGACGCCCGGCGAACCCTCATCGCGCTGACGGACAAGGGCCGAGCGATCACCAACAGGTTCCGCGGCGCTCAACGCGAGAACGTCGATCAGGCACTGAGCGCATTCACCGAGGACGAGAGAGCGCAGTTGGCATCGCTGCTCACCCGCCTCGCCGATGCCTGGCCGAAGTGAGCGCCTCTGTCCGTCTGTTCTGACCGGACTGCTGTCCCGGCGGGACGGGCACTCGAATGCGGTGAGCAGTCAGGCCTCGGCCGCGGCTGTCTGCCAGGCGCCGGATCTCAGCCTTCGGCGAGCTGCTTGAGTCTCGTGAGCGAGGCGAGCAGATTTGCCGCCGTCGTCGACTGCGCCCGCGACAGACGCTTCGGATCGCGCAGCTCGGTCCAGTCATAGGTGTGACGGACCAGGACCGAGTCGTTCCCGACTGGTTCGATCTCCCACACCCATTTCTGCCCGAACGGCTCTCCCCCGACCTCGGAGGGCTTCCAGGCGATGAGCCTGCCCTCGGCGAAGTCGACGATGTGGTTCTCGCGTTCCACGCCTTTGGTCAGGGTCGTGATGAAGGATCCGCCGGCCCCGCGCACTCGCTGACCGTCGACCGCTGAGCCGAGGTTGTCGTTTCCGTCCCATTCCGGCTGTCTCTGCGGATCGGCGATGAGTTCGAAGACCGCCTCGGCGGGGGCTGAGATCTCGATCTCGGCAGTGACGACCTTGAGAGCCGCATCAAGCGAATCGAAGACGGAAGGATCGGGGGTCTGGTCGGTCATGGAGTCCTGCCTTCGTGTGTGGTCCAGCCTCGGCGACGAACTGAAGTGCGGAGTGGATCGGACACGGTCAGAATACACGGCCCGCCGCCTCAGTCCTCGAGCGCGTGAGCCACCGCTCCAGTCCCCGCGTGCGCGGGCCGGCCACCTCAGTCCTCGAGGGCGCGGTCCTGCCGTTCGGCGCGCAGCGCGGCCGTGCTGAAGCGGGTGAACATCCGGGAGGAGTCGCTCGACAGCGCCAGCAGCACCGCCACCTGCATGGCGATCGTCGTCAGCGCATACATATTCGTCGCCAGGTCGCGATCGCCGGTGAAGTAGTTCGTCATCGACACGATCACGGAGATCGTCGAGAGAGTGAGGATCCACAGCCTCGCTCGGTTGCTGCCGCGGAACACCGACGTCGAGGCGATGACCTGCAGACACCCGATGAGGAGGCTGAGACCGACGAGGAATCCCGCGACGATGCGCGTGGCCGTGTCGTCGCTGACTGCCGCGATGTCCGAGCTGTAGCCGACAACTTCGGATCGCAGTCCGTTCCAGTCGAGGAGCATGCTGATCACATCCCACGCCTGGAAGAGCAGCAGGACGAGCACGAGGGCGGCCCCGACGACCGTCTGCAGGGGGCGCTGCCGCCACAGCGTCCTCGTCACTTCGGACACGCTGTGTGAATCGGAGTAGATCCGGGTGGCGTCGAGGGCCAGCTCCAAGCGTTCGGGGTGGTCGGCTTCGTCGGCGACCACCTCGGTGACGTCGACGATCGGCAGGTGCCCGTCGGTGACGATCGCATCGCCGCCGCCGTTGCGGGAGTGGTATCCGGTGGAGAAGTCCTTGATCCGATCGACCGAGATCACCTCGTCGGCACCGGTGACCGTGTCGACGATGTGGTCACGTTCGACGTCGGTGTTCTCTTCGATCTTGTGGGTGAACTGGAGAGTGAACAGCGAAATGCCGACGGCTTTGTCGTAGGTTCCGGCGGCCAGCCAATCGGCCTGATGCCCGCCGGGCAGCAGCCATCCGTGCGGGCATTTCCAGAACCGCACGTGGTGACGTTGTCCCGGATCGCCGTCGACTTCCTGCTGGTAGGCGAAGTCCTGACGGCGGCCGAACAGCAGCAGCGGGGACACCGGAGCCTGCGGGTAGCTGCGCTTCGTCACCGTCGAGCGGATGATCTCCCACGTCGATGCGGGAGTGATGCTGTCGGCAAGGGTCCACCCCGCCTCGCGCATCGCATGGTGGATCTGCGCTTCCTCACCGCGCCAGGCGAGGTTGACCGGATCGCCGAGCAGACCGTCGGAGGTGCGGGTGCGGCCGATGAAGTAGTTCGGCACATAGATCTGGGACAGGATGCGGTGCAGCCGGGGCAGAGCCAGGTAGGACACGACTGCCCAGAACACGAGCAGCGTGAGCACCTGCCACCAGCCGAGGCTGAATCCTTTGAGCAGGATCAGCAGCGCCAGCCAAGTCGAGGCCGCGCCGGCGAAGAGGAAGAACAGGTAGTCGAGCACCCCGGTGGCCGTGAAGTGGTGTCGCCGATAGACGAACGGCTGCCTCAGCCGGCGTTTCTGACCGGCTGCCGCACCGGCCGCATCCGTTCCGTCCGTCGACCCGCCCGAAGTCATGGGCGCCAGTTTAGCCAACCGCCTCCAGCGCCCGGAATGCGGATTCCCGCCATCCTCCGCCGAGGCGGCCCGACCGGAATCGTTCAGGCTCGCCCCTCCCAGGGCGGCTGCTCCCCTCGCCGAGGCGGTCCGACCGGAATCGGTCAGGTTCGTCCTGTGCGGGGCGACTGTTCCCGGCGGCGGTTGAGTGCAGCATGTGCGGTGGCCGCGAGTTCCGGGCTGTCGTCGTCGCTGAGCCCGGCGATGAGTTCATCGCTGCGGTCGCCGGGGATCTCGAGAAGGACTTGGAGCACCCTGAATCGTGCCCTCGTGTCGCTCGACTCCGCGTGCCGGTGCAGTTCGGTCATTATCCGTTCGCTCATATCGGCCTCTGGCCCGGCCGCGTCGACGATGGAGCCGATTGCCTCTGCCGCCTCGATGTCCTTCGGTCCGTTCATCGCCATGTCGAGCAGCACGGGGACCGCCTTCGCATCACCTGAGCGACCGAGGGCGAGCGCGGCGATGCTGCGGATGTCGGGGACGGCATCGTCGAGTGCGAGTTCCAGGGCCTGCTGGATCATCGACGTCGAGCGTGAGTCGAGTTCCTCGTCCGGTGTGGTTCGGCGGATCTCGTCGAGGGTGAGCAGTGCGTTGCGGCGCACCTGAGCGGATTCGTCATCCATCCCCTTCACCACATGAGGCACGGCCTCGGCGCCGGCTTGGGCGAGCGCCCACCGCATGGCTCCGGCCGCGTTGAGCACAGTTTCCTGCAGAACCGCCTGCGCCAAGGTCTCGATCGGCAGTCCTCCGTCGACTCCGCTGCCGAGTGCGGCCTTGTGCCTTTGGATGACGTCACCGGATTCGAGGGAGCGCATGAGGTCGATGGTGTACAGGAGCGATTCGCCATCGGTCCGGCCGAGCCGAGCGACGGACTCGAGGTGGTCGAGCAGACGCTGCTCGGCCGCGATCCGCTCACATGCCTGGTCGATGAGGTCCCCGAGCACGCTGCCGGGGTCGAAGCCCGGATCGGACAGCACCCGACCGACTTCGCTCAGAGACATCCCGAGTCTGCGCAGACCCTCGATATGGAAGATGCGACCGATGTCGGCATCGGAGTATTCGCGGTAGCCGCCGGGCGTCCGCTGGCTGGGCGCGACGAGTCCCAAGGATTCATAGTGGCGCAGCATGCGCGCGCTCACACCGGAGCGCCGGGCCACCTCGCCGATGAGCATTGCCACCTCTTCTCTGCTGTCAGCCACTCTATGCCGCAGTCGCGGCCCTCCGGGTGCAGTGTCCCGAAATTCGTCGGTGCCGGGGGACCGTTCGGACGTCGCTCACCGTTCGCAGGCGGTTTTCGCACAGGTGCTGAAACCACCCACTGAAGGAAGGGATCCGAGACCTCGGCCGTGTGCCGACGGGCTTGCCCCACCTGACGGCACACGCACGATCGGACCTTCCCTGTGCCGATCTAGACCGTGGTCTCGGATCCCAGTGCGACCACCCGCTTGGCTGCGTCCAAGGCGTGGGCGAAGCCGGCATCCGGGTCATCGAACATGTCCCGGGTCGCCATGGCGTGAGCCCGCACTGTGTCGTCCTCTGCATGAAGCCTCTCATCGACCACTGACACGAGATCCTCACCGAGGGCCACGATCGCTCGGCTGAGGCTCTTCTGCACCTCGACTTCACCGCGTCCCAACTGTGTCACCAGGGCGGATGCCAGTTCTCCGCGATTGTCACCGGGGACAAGGGCAACGGCGGCTCTCCACGCACTGCGGGCCACCTCGGTGTCGGTATGGGCGATGAGGGCCGCGCCGATCCGGGCCGGGTCCATGGCCGACCAGGCACGCACGTCACCGATCTTCGACAGAGTGTGCAGAGATTGGCTGATCGCCTGCGGCAGCGGCGAGTCGAGTTCAGCGATGAGGCGGGGAACGGTGTCGTCGGCGGGCAGCCGAGTGAGCGCCCAGGTGAGCATGTCGCGGACGAAGAAGTCCGGTTCGATGCGGCACCGGGCGACGAGCACCTCGAGGTCACGGGGTTCGGCCCGGGCGCCGATGGCCATCGTCGCCTGCAGGCGCTGCTGCGGATTCGACGCACTCAGCGCGTCGATCATGGGATCGCCGGTATCGTCCCGAAGGCTTCCGGTGTCGTTCTGAACGTCGCCGGCGCCTTTCCGAAGGTTTTCGGGGTCGTTCCGAACGTCGCCGCCGGTCTGTTGGTCAGCCTCGGTCGGGGGTTCCGGTCCGCGAGTCTGATGGTGCCCCAGTGGATGTGTCATGGTCTCAACCTCCTTGTCACCCAGTGAAGACCCTGACATCGTGTCAAGGTCAAGGAGGCTGGACTCGCTTCCTTCTCATCCTCAGTGCGGAGCCTCAGCCTCCGCTCGACCAGCCCCCGCTGACCGGAGCAGTGGTGCTCGGACCGAGGCCGCCGTCCGAGTCGGAAGCGGAGGATGAGGGTCCGATCGACGAGGAGTCCGAGGTCGGCGATGAACCCGTCGACGATGATTCCGCAGAGAGGAAGATGACTGCGACGAGGATGCCGGCAATGGTCAGGATTCCGACGGCGACGAAGGAGAAGACCACGATGAGGCAGGTCATCAGAGGTGGGCGGTTGCTGCGCCGAACGATTCTCACCATGGTTCAAGCCTAAGCTGTGCGGGGCCGTCCGAGACGAGTCCACGCCCGGCTCCGCTCGCACCCTCACCACCACCCATCCGTGACCTTCCTGTGACAAAAACCTCGGCACTGTCTCATGCGTCCTTAAGTTTGTTGCATTATCGTTATATTCATGCCTCGTCTGACCTCATCTCGCAAGGGCCGCCGGTCCGTGCTCACTGGTGCCCTGATCGGGCTCGGGGCAGCAGTGATGGCATTGATCGTGGGCGCCGTCATCATCCTCAATTCCCCCATCTCGTTCGGTTCCACGAAGATCAGGCAGATGCAGATGGCTTCGGTCAGTCAGCTCACTCAGCAGCAGATCGACAACGCTCGACTCATCATCGGTGTCGGCCGCGGCGGCGACTTCGATGACCACGCGATCCGCATCGCCCTCATGACGGCCCTGCAGGAGTCCTCGCTGCGCAATCTGGATTCCGGCGACCGCGATTCGGTCGGCCTGTTCCAGCAGCGCCCCTCACAGGGATGGGGCGAACCCCATCAGCTCACCGATCCCATCTACGCGACGAAAGCCTTCTACGGGATCAACCCCGAGGTCGAGAACCCCGGTCTCAACCAGATCGACGGTTGGGATGCGATGTCACCGACCGAAGCGGCACAGTCCGTGCAGCGCTCAGCTCTCCCCGACGCCTACGCGCAGTGGGAAACCTTGGCCGACGACATCCTCGGCACTCAGGCCGACGTCGAAGCCCTCGACTGATCCGCTGAGGCGGCCGCCGGGCTCCCTCGACTGACGCGCCGGCAGTCCGGGGCCGAAGCCCGCGACAGCCGCGGCCGCCTCACGGTGCCCGATATCGCATGACCACGCCCGGTTGTCCGGTAATCTGCACTCATGGCTTCCATTCCCGATTCCGTTCCCGTCAACGACGAGGTCGAGCAGCTCCTGCTCAATCCCGAGGACCATCTCGAAGCCATCACCGAGACCGCCGACCTCTTCAAGGCTCTCGCCACTCCCTCCCGGCTGAAGATGCTTCTCGTCCTCACCCACGGCGAGGCCACGGTCACGCACATCGTCGAGGCAACCGGACTGTCCCAGCCGCTGGTGTCCCAGCACTTGAAGTTCCTCCGCGGGCTCCACCTCGTCGGAGTCAATCGGATCGGCCGCGAAGCCTACTATTCGCTCAAGGACGACCACGTCGCCCACATCATCGTCGACGCCATCGCCCACACGATCGAGGCCCACGAACACTGAGTCCCGCCTGGGGCGGGGCTTCCACAGCGATTCCTTCGCCGAGGCGGCCCACCGTACCCCGGCTCGCCGACGCGGCCCGCCACACCGATTCGAGTCCGTCGGCTCTGCGCTACCGACGTCGCCGACGTGTCAGGGCCTCCGGTCCTCCACCGACGACCCAGACGATGAGGGCCACGAGGACGGCGCCGATCCACTGTCCCGCCTGCAGCCGCTCCCCGGCGACGAGGGATCCGAGCACCACTGCGGACAGCGGTTGGAGCAGCATGAGCGCCGCGGTCATCGGCACCGGCACCAACGGGCTGGAGATGCTCAGCAGCACCCACGACAGCGCCTGGCCGCAGACGGCCAGGGCGATCATCCACCCCCACCCGGCCCAGCCGAGGTCGAAGTCGAATCCGCCGAGGGTCAGCCCGGCTACGGCGGTCATCACGCCGGCGGCGATCGTGCCCACCTGGACCGGGGCGACGACGAAGTCTCCGGCGACCTTCCGACTGTGGTGGATGCCGAAGATGTACACGCCGTAGAGCACACCGGACAGGACCCCGAAGATCGCTCCCCGCATCGGATTCGCCGCCGTCTCGTCGGCGCCGAACACTCCCCCGGTCAGCAGCATGCCGATGATCATGACCGGCACACAGCAGATGAACAGCCATCCCGGCCGGGACCCGCCGAACACCCACACCAGTGCCGGGAACACGATGACTTGGACGCTGATGAGGACCGTGGACACACCCAGACCGGCATCGAGCACGCTCTGCGCCCACAGCACATAGTCGATGCCGAGCGCCGCACCGGAGACCGCGGCGATGACGATCGCCTTCGGCGGGAAACGCCCGTGCCGACGCAGCTCGAGCACCGCCAACGGAGCGAGCACAACGACCGCGATCCAACACCGCAGGAAGGCAGCGGTGGGAGCGGTAGCCTCGGCGAGGATGACGAACAATCCGGCCGATCCGAGCAGAACGGCGGCCAGGATGACACCGAGCACCGGCAGGGCTTTCGGGGCGGGAGGCGACCCTGCCGCGCGCACATCCTCGGCGCTCATCGGTCCACCACGGCGGGACTCATCTCACGACATTCAGGACTCATCCCATGAAGTCGAGGATGCGGTCGATGGCTTCGGCCGTCCGGTCCGCTCCGACGGCCAGCGACAGGCGCACCGACCTGGATCCGTCGACGGAGTCGAAATCGTCACCGGGGGCGAGCGCAACGCCGGTGGCCTCGAGCACCTGCTCACACCACTGGCCGGAGGTCGCCAGACCCGCACGGTCGAGGATGTCGTCGACGCGGGCGTACATGTAGAAGGCGCCGTCGGGTGGGGCCATCTCGCCGAAGCCGAGGTCGGCAGCGGCGTTCAGCACATGCTCGCGGGCCCCGGCGAATGAGGCCACGGCCGCTTCGCATTCGGCATAGGACTCATCGGCGAAGGCCGCGACCGCCGCGTACTGCGCCGGAACCGGGGCGCACAGGGAGAGATTTCCCGTGACGTTCTGGGCCGGGGCGACGAGCGCTTCGGGCAGGATCGCCCAGCCGAGGCGCCACCCGGTCATGCCCCAGTATTTGGAGAACGAGGAGATGACGATGGCAGTGTCGTCGTGGGCGAGTGCGCATTCGCCGCGGGTGCCGATATAGCTGATGCCGTGGTAGATCTCATCGGAGATCACCTGCACCCCGTTGTCTCGGCACCAGTCGACGATCTGCCCAAGCGCCTCGGGGCCGATCATCGTGCCCGTGGGGTTCGCGGGTGAGGCGAGCATGAGCCCCTTGAGCGGGGCCTTCGCATGGGCGGCGGCCAAGAGGTCGACGGTGGGCTGGAACCCTTCGTCGGCACCGCAGTCGAGTTCGACGACCTCGCAGCCCAATGCGGCGAGAATGTTCTTATACGCGCCGTATCCGGGCCGGGCCAGAGCCACCCGGTCGCCGACGTCGAAGCAGGTGAGGAACGTCGTCTGGAAGGCGCCGGAGGATCCGGTCGTCACGGCGATGCGGTCGGGTGCGATGTCGAGACCGTACCAGTCGCGGTAGTGGGAGGCGATGGCTTCGCGCAGTTCGGGGATGCCGAAGATCGGCGAGTATCCGAGTCCCGTACCGTCGTTCATGACTTCGGCGGCGCGGGTGAGCACTGGGCTGGGCGCGCCCTGGGTCGGTTCGCCCAGGCACATGGCGATGGTGTCGCGGCCGGACCGCTGCATCTGACCGACGGTGGCGACGATGCCCATCGCTGCGAAGGGCTTGACGAGCCCGGAACGGGTGGAGGCGGCCGGGACGGTGCCGGCGGGGGTGGATGAGATCATCGGTTCACTTCTTCTCTCGCGGGAGGCGGCCGAGGGTGTAGAACTCCGGGTTCGGGAGCATTCCGGAGATGTGGGCCATGCGGTTGGACAGCCCGAAGAAGCCGGTGATCGCGGCGATGTCCCAGGCGTCTTCGGCATCGAATCCGTGGTCGGCAAGCCTCTGGTGGTCGGCGTCGCCCACGGCCCACGGTTCGTCGCAGACCTTCACGGCGAAGTCGAGCATAGCCACCTGACGTGGGCTGATATCGGCTTGGCGGTAGTTCGTGGCGACGACATCGGCGATGAGCGCGTCCTTCTGGAAGATCCGCAGCATCGCCCCGTGCGCGACGACGCAGTAGAGGCAGTGATTGATCGCCGAGGTGGCCACGACGATCATCTCCCGATCGGCCTTGGTCAGGTTCCCCGTCTCCTTCTCCATGAGCGCGTCGTAGTAGGCGAAGAAGGCGCGGAATTCGTCCGGTCGGCGGGCCAGTGCGAGGAAGACATTGGGCACGAACCCCGACTTCTCGGCGACCTCGAGGATCTGGGCGCGAATGTCATCGTCGACGTTGTCGATGTCAGCAAGTGGGTATCGCATATCCCTCATGCTAGCCCGGGTGGCTCGGGCTGCGTCGAGCCCTCTCGCCGTGAGGGCAGGTGGCGGTGTGCGCCCGTGAGATGCCCAGACGGAGCGGTGCGAGCGATACAGTGAAGGCGTCAGGTCCGTCCCGGCTTCCGCCGCAGGCCGTTCGCGCATCGAAGGAGATCACCATGACCGCAGACAATGCAGCAGACACCGGTTCGACCGGCGAGGTCCAGCTCGACAACGGCGTATTCCGGGTGACCAAGTGGACGATCCGGCCCGACGGCGTCATCCCGATGCACAAACATGAGTATGAGTACGTCGTGGTGCCGATGGTCACGGACACGATGCTCGTGCGCAATTCGGATGGCACCGAGATCCGTGCCGAACTCGAGGCCGGAGTCTCCTACACACGCCCGGCAGGGTCCGAGCACGAGGTCTCGAATCCCGGAGGCAGCGCCGACGTCGTCTTCGTCGAGGTCGAACGCCTCTGAGCCTCGTCGACTGAGTCCAAGAAGTGGTCAATATCGGATACTTTCTGCGTGGCGAAGTGTCCGATTGCGACCTACGTTTAGCGCAGAATGTCCGATAGCGACCTATTTTCGGCAGAGGCCGCGACTCAGCGGGTGGGGATCTCCCACGTATGGACGGGCTTCCCGGTCGCCTGGTTCGCCAGGTAGGCGTCCATCATCGCCGTGATGCCCTCGACGCGTTCGGGCGAATGCTGCCGACTGCCGGGAGCAAGACTCTCGAGGGCCTTCAGCTGCCAGGTCGCGCCGTTGACCCGGCTCTCGGCACGGCCTTCGATGATCGACATGTACTCGTCGATGACGTCCTTGTCGATGTTCAGCCGCGCCAGCCCGCGCCTGGCCTGGGGCGCAAGCACATCGGTGACGAGGTCGGCCACGCCGATGCGACCGATCTTCGGCCACGTCACTCGCGCCTCGATCCCGTCCTTGGCGCAGGCGTTGAAGTTCTCCTCCGCCTCGGCGAACGACATCCGCGACCACACGGGACGGTTCTCACCGACGAGGAACTCGGCCAGACCGTAGTAGAAGGCGGCATCGGCAACCATGTCGACCGGGGTCGGGCCGGCCGGCAGCAGCCGGTTCTCGACACGAATATGGGCGCCGCCGTCACCGGAGTTGTAGATGGGGCGGTTCCAACGCCACACCGTGCCGTTGTGCAGATTGAGTTCGAAGAGCTTCGGAGCGTCGGCGGCACGGAATTCGACGAAGTCCTTGATCTCGGGCAGCAGCGGCGGGAAGTAGCGGACGTTCTCCTCGAAGAGGTCGAAGACGCTGGTGATCCACCGTTCGCCGAACCACACGCGGGGACGCACGCCCTGGTTGACCAGTTCGGGCGTGCGGGTGTCGATGGACTGCGCGAAGATCGGGATCCGGGATTCGTGCCACAGCTTGCGGCCGACGAACAGCGGTGAGTTCGCTGCCATCGCCACCTGCGCCCCGGCGATCGCCTGCGAGGCGTTCCACGCGTCGGCGAACCGGTTCGGTGCCACCTGCAGGTGCAGCTGCATCGAGGTACAGGAGGATTCCGGAGCGATGTCGGAGAACTCCGCCTTGTACCGCTCTTCACGGCCGAGTTCGATGCGGACGTATTCGCCGCGGGCGTCGATGACCGAGTTGCTCAGCGCCTCGTAGCGGTTCTCCTCGGTCATCCACTTCTCGTCGGTGAGGAATTCGGTGGTCAGGGTCGGCAGGGTGCCGATCGACACGACCTTGAGTCCGTCCTCCTCGGCGGCTTTCTGCGCTTTCTCCAAACGGTGGGCGACACCGGCTTCGAGGGTCTTGAGTCCGCGGCCCGCGACCTGGAGCACCGGATGGTTGAGTTCGAGGTTGAAGCCGCCGATCTCGGACTGGTACTCGTCATCGAGGCGATCGAGCACCTCTTTGTTCCGCAGGCTCGGCTGATTGCCGTCGCCGACGAGGTTGAGCTCGAGTTCGAGCCCGATCGTGCCCGCCGATTTGAAATCCGCATGGCGAAGGTAGGTATCGAACAGCTCGAGATTCTCTGCGAGCTTCTCCCGATACAGTGTGCGTTCCTCCGGCGTGTACCGCTTCGAGCTGACTGCCTCACCCATAGGACAAGCAAACCACAGACGGCTGGGTTTGTGCGCGGTGATCTCCGTCCCGCATCCCGGCACACATCTGGTGCCGTCACCGGTCATGCACCGATCGCACCATCCGGACACCGCGGGAGACGGCAACCGGCCTTCCGTAGACTCGCCCTATGACTTCCACCACTTCACCCACGTCCCAGCCTGCCGACTTCGTCGAAGAGGCGAAGCGACGCCTGCCCGACATGCTCGCCGACATCGAACGGGTCATCTCCCTCGAGACCCCCTCACACGACAAGGCGGCCGTGGCCGCAGGAGCACGGGACTTCGCCGCGCTTCTGGGGGACCGCCTCGGTGCCGAGGCGGAACTGCTCGAGGTCGACGGCACCGCCCACCTGCGCCTGCGCTTCGGCACCGGGCCGGCCCGCGTCGTCCTGCTCAACCACCAGGACACGGTGTGGCCGCACGGCACCCTCGAACGCATCCCGTTCTCCACCGAGGACGGCATCCTCCGCGGTCCCGGCAGCTTCGACATGCTCACCGGGGCGATCATGAGCGTGCACGCGACCGCGATGGTGGCCGACCACCTCGGCGAAGGAGGGCTGAACGGTCTGTCGATCCTCGTCACCGGCGATGAGGAGATCGGATCCGTGACCTCATCGGATCTCATTCGCGCCGAGGCGGCCGAGGCGAAGGCCGTGTTCGTCTTGGAGGCGAGCGCCGGCGGCGCGCTCAAACTCGAGCGCAAGGGCACGAGCAACTACGTGCTGAAGTTCACCGGCAAGGCCTCGCACGCCGGCCTCGAACCGGAGAAGGGCATCAACGCAGGCATGGCCCTGGCCCTGACGCTTCAGTTGGTGGCAGGTCTCGCCGACGCCGAGGCGGGGACGACGGTGGTGCCGACCGTGATCAGCGCGGGGACGACGTCGAACACTGTGCCGGCCGAAGCCCGGGTGGACATCGATGTGCGCGCCCGGACGGCGGCCGAACTCGAACGCGTGGACGCACAGATCCGCGAGCTGGCCGCGAAACCGCAGGTGGAGGGCTCGACGACGGAGGTGCTCGGCGGGATCAACCGGCCTCCGTTCGAACGGGAGCAGTCGGCTGCGCTCTTCAACCGGGCGACGGCCCTTGCGGGCGAGCTCGGACTGCCCGCGCCGCAAGGAGTGTCGGTGGGCGGCGCCTCGGACGGGAACTTCACCGCCGGTGACGGCATCGCCACCCTCGACGGTCTGGGCGCCGTCGGTGATGGGGCGCACGCCGAACACGAACACGCCGTCATCGACGAGATCGCCCCGCGCACCGCACTTCTCGCCGCCCTCATCGCCGATCAGCTGCAGGGCTGAAGCGGAGCGGCGCCGGCGGCTAGTCGACCGGTCCCGCTGTCAGTGCGCTGGGGCCTCCCCTGCACACAGTTGACTGTCGGCAGCAGAGCATCAGTCGACCGGGTAGCCGGCGGCGCGCATCTGATCCGGTGACTTCAGCGTGAACAGCCAGTCGCGCAGGTGCGCATCGGGCCGGATCACCGTCCGTGCGTACAGTCGGTCTTCGCCGACGAGATAGTAGTGGTAGCTGTGCTCGCCGAGGTGGCTCATGAGTTCTCGTGGCTTCGCCCGGTCGGAGAGGACTTCGCACAGAATGTCCGGACGGAAGGTCGAGAGGAATTCCCGCCCGTGGGCGAAGACGTCGTTCTCCCCGCCCTCGACGTCGATCTTCACCGTCACACGCGGCGTCTCGCCCTGTCCCGAACCGTCGTGGAGGCCCTCCCCTGGCTGTGACTGGGTGTCTCGGTCCGGCACTTCGGCCAGCATCTCGGGCAGGAGGGCGTCGAGGGAGGTGAAGCGCACCTCGGCGTCGGAGTCGAAGTGCATGTCCGAGGAGTAGAACGACGGCAGCGCCGATCCCCCGTCCCCGATGGGCACCTTCATCCAGGTGTCGGGACTGCCGACACCGGTCGGGTGGACGGTCACGCGGGTGTTGAAGCCGTTGCGGTCGATGTTCTTCTCCGCGCCGGCGACGACAGCCGGGATGATCTCGAAGACGTGGGCGCGCACATTCTCGTTCGCCGCGAGGACGGCCATGGTGAAGACCCCGGTGTAGGCACCGATGTCAAGGAAGACGTCCGCGTCCGCACTGAGCGCGACCATGAGATCGAGGGCGAACGCGTCTTCGGGTTCGGTGCGTCGGCCCTTGCCCCAGTAGAACTCCTTGGCGATTTCGCAGCGGAAGGGATCGACGAGGACGAAGTCCGCTCCGCCCGATCGTCCGCCGGCTCGTCCGCGCACCTCGGTGAGTTCGATCGGTGCTGGGAGGCGACCGGTCTTCAGTCCTCTGATCCGGGGCGCGATCGTTCGCAGCAGCGGGTGGAGCGCCGGTTGAGCGAGGGCGGTTTTGATCGGCAGCTTGAGGCCGAACCAGGACTGTCTGCGTGCGGTGAGAGTGCGCAGGTGGTCGTTCACGACGGTGGCCCCCTTGCTGACAGGAAGACTTTTGTTCACATTATCAATCCCCGGACCGCCGCTCCAGGGTTTCTTTCCCGGAGGTATTGCAATGAGGCTCCAGAGTCCTTCCCGACCTGAATCGCGATACTCGCCTCCTCATTGCGGACCGCTGGCATAAGGTGGAAGCGAAGACCCATCCGCCCCGTTGCGAAGCAGGAGCCCGGCACATGAAGCTCAAGTCAGTCACCCTCCACCAAGTCTCGATTCCTCTCGTCACCCCGTTCGAGACCTCGTTCATGCGGGAGACGGAGAAGGACTGCTACCTCGTCGAGGCGGTGTTCGACACTCCGAAGGGCGAGATCACCGGGTGGGGCGAATCCGTGGCGATGATCTCCCCGCTCTACTCCTCCGAGTACGTGGCCGCCGGCATCGACGTCACCCGCCGCTGGCTGGCGCCACTCCTCTTCGACGTCGAGGACCTCACCGCGGAGACCGTCGGGTGGCATCTCCGCCATGTCATCGGACACCCGATGGCGAAGTCCGCACTCGAGATGGCCGTCATCGAAGCTCAGCTCAAGCTCAACGACCAGTCGTTCAAGGACTACTTGGGCGGAGTCGTCGATACGGTTCCCTCGGGCGTATCGGTGGGCATCCAGGATTCCGTCGAGAGGACCGTCAAGGTCATCGGCGGCTACCTCGATGAGGGGTACGCCAGGATCAAGCTGAAGATCAAACCCGGCAAGGACATCGCTCCTGTGGCCGCCGTGCGCAAGGCCTTCGGCGACGACTTCGGCTTTCAGGTCGACGCGAACGCCGCCTACACGCTGGTCGATGCTGCTCATCTGCGGCGCCTCGACGAATACGGGCTGCTGCTCATCGAACAGCCCCTCGGCGAAGCCGATATCCGCCAACATGCGGAACTTGCGAAGCTCATGGACACACCGATGTGCCTTGATGAGTCGATCGTCTCCGCCGAGGCGGCCGCTGACGCGATCATGTTGGGAGCCACCTCGGTGATCAACATCAAACCCGGACGTGTCGGCGGGTTCATCGAGGCGAAGAAGATCCACGATCTCGCCGCCGCCCATGGCGTCGCCGTCTGGCACGGCGGAATGGTCGAAACCGGCCTGGGGCGGGCTGCGAATGCGGCGCTGGCATCGCTGCCGGGCTTCACCCTGCCCGGCGATATCTCCGGCTCGAACCGCTTCTTCCACGAGGACATCACCGAGGAGATCGTCATGTACGACGGCAAGGTCGATGTGCCCACGGGCGTCGGCTTCGGCGTCTCCATCGACCCGGCCAAGCTCGAACGCTTCCGCACCGAATCAGTGGAGATCCTGCCCGGACAGTAGGACAAGGTTCGCCGAGGCGGCCCTCCCGTCACCGGCCACCGACCGGCAGGTTGGGCCGCCTTCACTGCAGAATCCCGCCGGCCCGACCTCACTGACCGAGGCCGACGACCCCGATCATCACCGGTACCAGTGCCACGATGAGGATGGCTCCGGCGATGTCGAAGGAGAATCCGGTACGGATCATCTTCGTGATCGGCACGGCTCCGGTGCCGTAGACGATCGCGTTCTGCGGCGTCGAGACCGGGAGCATGAAACCGAACGACGCTGCGAAGGTCGCGGCCATCGCCGGCACGAACGGATCGATGCCCGCCGCCTGGCACAGCGGGATGACGATCGGCACGATCACGGCCGCCGCTGCGGTGTTCGACGTCGTCTCCGAGATGAGGATCGCCAACACAACGGACACTGCGGTGATGGCGAGCAGACTCGTGACGCCCAGGCCGTCAGCGAATCCGGTGCCGATCGTCTCGGCCAGACCGGTGTCGGCCAGCAGGGCTCCGAAGATGATGCCGCAGCCGAAGAGGATGATCGTGCCCCAGTCGATCTTCGCCGCCTGGGTCCAGGTCAGCGTGGGCTCGCGACGCTTCCAGTCGACGGGGAGGATGAAGAGCAGCGAAGCGCCGATGACGGCGACGATCCCTTCGTCGAGGCGGGAGTCGAGGAACTCGTAGATCGCCGAATCGGTGCCTGTGAACAGGGCAGCGAATGCCGGCAGCAGCCACAGCACCACGGTGACTCCGAAAGCGAAGAGGGTGTTCTTCTCCGCACGGGACACGGGACCGAGGTCGGCAAGCTCCTTCTTCACATACTCTTCGACGCCTTCGATCTTCCGGATCTCCGGCTTGTTGAGCAGGAACAGCACGACGGCGAGGATGATGAACATCGCCACGCAGATCGGCAGGGCCACAGCCATCCACTGGCCGAAGGAGATCTTCGTCCCCGTCGCCTCCTCGATGAGTCCGCGTCCGATGAGATTCGGAGGTGAACCGACGGGAGTGAGCAGCCCGCCGACGCTCGCGCCGTAGGCCAGCATGAGCAGCAGTGCCGCACCGACCCGGAGCCGCAGCGGGTCGAAGTCCTTCTTCACGATGCCGCGCTCCTGCATGAGCTCGGCGATCACGGCGAGGATGCCCAACGCCGTGGGCATGAGCATCGCCACAGTCGCCGTGTTCGACACGAAGGCGGAGAGCACACAGGTGATGAGGCCGAAGGCGAGGATCACGCGGTAGACCGACTTCCCGACACCGGGCAGTGCGAGAACGGTCAATGCCAGCCTTTGGGCGATTCCGTGGTGGAGCATCGCTTGGGCGAGGATGAACGCACCAATGAAGGTGAAGATCGTCGAAGAGCCGAAAGGCCCGACCGCATCTGCGGCCGGCACGATCCCGAGGACGACGACTGCGCCGACACCGATGAGACCGCCGATGGGGATCGGCACCGGTTCGGTGATCCAGAGGACGATGACGCCGAGGAGGATCGCCGCCAGCATGTGCTGCTGATAGCTCAGCCCCATCGGGATGAGTGCGAAGACGATCGTCACAAGCGGAGCAAGGATGAAACCCGAAGTCATCCGAGCCCGTTCGAACTTCTCCTCCCGCGGAGAGAGCTTCTGCTCGCTCAGACTTCGGAATGTCTTGCCGCCCAGCAGGGCCTCACGCACATCGGTCATCAGCCCTGACGAACCGTTGCTGCCGTGTTTCTGCGAAGTACTCACCGTCATTGGTCCTTTCATCGCCGTCGTTTCAGCCTGCCGGACGGGGCTCGAATAGTCCAAGGCTATTTTGCGATGCAATCGATAGTCTTGACCTATGGATATTCGTCAGATCCGCCATTTCCTCGCCGTCGTCGACACCGGCAGCTTCACGAAAGCGGCGGAGTCGCTCCTCGTTGCGCAGCCCTCCCTGTCACAGACGATCAAAGGGCTCGAACGGGAGCTCGGTGTGACACTCTTCCATCGGGTCGGACGTCGCATCACGCTCAGCGAAGCGGGCAGGGAACTCGAGGGACCGGCCAGGCTCGTCATCCGCGACCTCGAGACGGCGGAAGCGCACGTGCGAGGCCTGCGCGGACTGCGGTCGGGTCGGATCCAGATCGCGGCGATGCCCACCCCGAGCATCGAGCCGCTGACGTCTCTGCTGTCGACTTTTACGCGTGAACACCCGCAGGTCTCGTTCGATCTCAACGGCACCTTCACCGTCGACGAGACGGTCGAAGCCGTCCGCTACGGTCGCGCCGAGATCGGATTCCTCGGCGGACGCGGACCTCTGCTGGTCAGCGACCTTCAGGTCGTCCCGTTGGCGGACCAGCCCCTCATGCTCGCCACCGGCCCGTCCATGCCCGCTTCATTCGATGCCGAGGAGTTCACCCCGGAATCCCTCGCCGGCACACGACTCATCGTCTCCCACAGGGGCTCACTCATGCGCGCGTACGTCGACGAGCTCATCGGGCGCGGCATCGACATCGACATCGTCGCCGAGGTGACACACCGCAATTCGATCCTCCCCCTCGTCAGGGCCGGCATCGGCCAAGCGGTGCTGCCCGCGTCCTGGCAGAGCTTTGCCGCCGAGGGGCAGGTGCGCCTGGTCCCGATCTCCGGCGCACCGTCTCTGCACGTCTCGGCCATCGCACGCCAAGAAGGTCTGACGCCCGCGGCTGCTCGACTGCTGCAGCTGGCGATCGATCTTCAGCTATAGGCACCACCTATCTGAATCATCACAATCCGATCTTGGACTTATCAACGGATCGAGTGCTCAATGGAGTCAGAGCGATACTCACGAGCGCCGCAGGCGCCACGAGCTCTCCACTCCCTTCGACCAAGGACGAAAGAATCATGACCGAACCACAGACCTTCTCGATCGCCTCCATCCCCGGTGACGGCATCGGCGGCGAGGTCGTCGCCGCCGGACTGCGCGTGCTCGACACCATCGCCAAACAGTCCGAAGGGACGGTCGAGTTCGAGGTCACCGAGTATCCCTGGAGCTCGGAGTACTACCTGAAGAACGGCTGCTACATCCCCGAAGGCGGACTCGAGGAACTCGAGAAGCACGACGCCATCTACTTCGGTGCGGTCGGTTCGGCCGACGTCCCTGATCACACCAGCCTGTGGGGGCTGCGCCTGGCGATCACGCAGCCCTTCGACCAGTGGGCGAACATCCGCCCCGTCACCTTCCTGCCCGGCGTCGAGTCCCCGCTGCGGAAGGCCGACGATACCGAGCTCGACTGGATCGTCGTCAGGGAGAACAGCGAAGGTGAGTACGCAGGGATGGGCGGCCGCAACCTCAGCGGGCGCGGCCCCGGCAACGAGGTGGCGCTGCAGACCAGCCTGCACACGGAGAAGGGATGCGAACGGATCATCCGCTTCGCTTTCGATATCGCGCGCACTCGGGACGTGAAGAAGGTGTCCAGCGTGACGAAGTCGAACGCTCAGCAGTACGGAATGGTGCTGTGGGACGAAGTGTTCGTCCGTGTCGCCCAGGACTACCCCGATGTCGAAACCGAGAGCGTCCTCGTCGACGCGATGAGCGCGAAATTCGTCCTGCACCCGGAGCAGCTGTCCGTTGTCGTCGCATCCAACCTGCACGCGGACATCCTCTCGGATCTCGGCTCGGCGTTGGCCGGCAGCCTCGGCCTCGCAGCGAGCGCGAACCTCAACCCCGAGCGACGCTTCCCCTCGATGTTCGAACCTGTGCACGGCTCCGCTCCGGACATCGCCGGGCAGGGGATCTCGAACCCGATCGGAGCGATCTCGTCGGCCGCACTCATGCTCGACCAGTTCGGACTGACAGCAGAAGCCGACCGCGTACGCCGGGCCATCGAGAATGCCACCGGAGCCGGGATCCTGCCACGAGACCTGGGCGGCGAGTCGAATACCGTCGAGATGACCGAAGCGATCGTCGCTCAGCTCGAAGCCATCAACGCCGAGGGTCTCGCAGCCGTCTGAGCAGCGGCCGACAACGACCTGAATCCCGTCGAGGCGGCCCTCCCCTCACCGGCCACCGACCGATGAAGGGCGCGCCGCTTCAGTCGTGGGTGTGGGTCTCCTCGGCGGCGTCCTTCGCCCGGTCGAACTGGAAGGTCGAGTGTTCGATCGCGATCTTGTGGTGTTCCGTCAGGCACTCCTGCAGAGCCTTGAGGATACGCGGGGCATGCCCGTCATAGAAGCACTCGTCGGCGAGCACCACATGAGCGGTGAGCACCGGCAGATTCGAGTCGATGCGGGTGATGTGGAGGTCGTGGACCTCCTGCACATGCTCGACCGCCTCGAGATGCTCGCGGACCTTGTCCAGATCGAGCTCCTTCGGTGCTTCTTCGAGCAGGATCGACCCGGTCTCGCGCAGGATGGCGAACGCTCTGGGAACGATGAGCGCCGCGATGACTAGAGCAGCCACCGCATCGGCGCGCTCCCAACCGAAGAGCCAGATCGCCAGAGCGGCGAAGATCACGGCCACCGAGCCGAGCGCGTCGGCGATGACCTCGAGGAACGCCGCCTTGAGATTGAGGGAGTCTTCCTTCGATGAGCTGAGGATGACGATGGAGACGAGGTTGCCGACGAGGCCGATGGCACCGAAGAGCAGCAGGCCCGGTCCGGGCACCTCCGGCGGGACGAAGAACCGCCGGATGCCTTCGATCAGGCTGTAGACGCCGAGCCCCAGCAGCAGGGTCGCCTGAGCACCGGCCGCGAGCACTTCCGCCCGACGGAAGCCCCAGGTCTTCTGTCCGCCTGTCGGTTTGCTGACCAAGCTCGCCGCGAAGAGCGCGATGCCGATGCCGATGAGATCGACGGCGTTGTGACCGGTGTCGATGAGCAGCGCCAGGCTGCCCGTGACGACAGAGCCGATGAGTTGGAAGACGAAGATCGTCGCGACGATGCCGAAGACGATCCTCAGCTGGCGCCGCGAACCTGAACCATGCGCATGATCATGAGCCATAGATACCTCCTCGACTCAATATATTAACATATGCACATTTATTTATGCATCTGATCGGCTTCAGCGAAGAATCGGAGCCAGTCGGCACCGTCGCGCTCCATGCAGGAAGCGACCGCCGAGGATGCCCTCGGCGGCCGTTGTCTGCGCGTTGTGGGCGCCTCGGCACCCGAATTTGTCAGCTCTGAGTGTCCTGACCGTCGCTGCCCTAGCTGACGGTGCCCTGACCGTGAGTGTCCTGACCGTCGTCGTCCCGACCGTCGCTGCCCTGGCTGTCGGAGTCCTGATCGTCGCCGGGCTCATCGCCACCGGGCGAGGCTGCGCCCGAGCCGGACCCGTCCTGACCGGTCCCCGCCGCGCCTGCACCGCTGTCGTCGAGGCGGCGCTTCGCCTCGTCGATATAGGCCTGGACATCGAAGCCGGTGGCCTTCTTCACCTCGTCGCCGATCCGGTCGAGATCGACCCCGCTGTCGTCGAGGAAGGCCTTCGGGTCGAAGCCGGAGCGGTTCGATCGCGGGCCGGAAGCCGCGCCGTCTGCCACGACCCCGTCGACGACCTCACCTGACCTCCCATCCGCGGCGGAGGCTCCGTCCGGTCGCCCGCTGTCGGATCCGCCGGAACCACCGGGTCCTCCCGACCCTCCGGGGTCGTCTGACCCAGCACTATTCGAACCGCCCTCGCCGGCCCCCTTCGCCTTGGCCACGAGGTCGGTGAGGTCGACTCCGGTCGTTCCGCGCACGACCTCGAGGACCTGCGAGAGGTTGTTCGACACGGAGTTCGCGAGCTTCGATTCGCCGTCGGTGGACACGATCGAGAGATCTTTGATGTTCGCGTACGGCGCCACCAGCTCTCCGGCGACCGAGGGCAGCACCTCGAGCACCTTCGACAGCACGGCCGCATCGTTGAACTGCTTGTAGGCCTCGGCCTGGGCCCGCAGCGCCTCGGCTTCCGCCTCACCGCGCGCCCTGATCGCATCGGCTTCGGCTTCACCCTCGAGCCGGATCGCCTCGGCGTCCTTCGACCGCCGATGCAGTTCGGCAGCGGCCTCGGCTCGGCCCTGCGCCTCGATCTCATAGGCCCGGGCATCGGCCGCAGCCTGCTGCCGGTAGCGTTCGGCGTCGGCGGGTCGGCGCACTTCGGCGTCGAGCTGTTCGGCACGCAGCTCCGCGGCCTCCTTCGCCACGATCCGGTCCTTCTCGAGCAGCTTCTGCTTCTCGGCTGCCGCCGCCAGCGGGCCCGCATTATCGGCCGTCGCCTGACGCTGATCGGCCTCTTCCTTCAGCGCGGCCCGCCGCAGAGCCAGCTGCTGCTGCTGTTCGGCGATGGCCTGGTCGGTCAGCGCCTGCTGCTTCTGGGTCTCCTCGTTCTGCTGCGCCTGCTCGACGGCCGATGCGCGGCCGGCGTTCGCCTCGGCGATGGCGGCGTTCTTCGCCACCTCGGCGGCCTGCGGACGGCCCCAGTCGCGCAGGTAGCTGCCTTCGTCCTCGACCGCCGAGATCTGGAACGTGTCGATGATGAGGCCCTGATTGTTCATCGAATGCGCGGACTCCTCCTGCACCTGCGCGGCGAAGGAAGCGCGATCCTGGATGATCTGCTCGACGGTGAGCGTGCCGACCACGGCGCGCAGGGTACCCGAGAGGATCTCCTTCGAGTAGTGGTCGATCTGATCCTGCTGGTCGAGGAAGCGCTGCGCGGCCTTGCGCACATCATCCTCGGTGCCGCCGACCTTGACCTGGGCGACTCCGCGCAGACGCAGGGCGATGCCGTTGATGGAGATGCCGTCGATCTCGACGGAGATCTGCCGCGAGGACAGCGACAGGATGAACGCCTTCTGCACGATCGGATAGACGACCGAGCGACCGCCGATGACGATGCGACCGGTGCCGGACGACCCCGAAGCGTTCCGGCCGGTGATGATGAGCGCCTCGGACGGTGAGGCGATCTTGTAGGACCTGAGGATCACGAGCAGGGCAATGAGAATGATGACGACGAGGATGCCGATTCCTCCGACGCCGAAGAGCAGGTCCATCGGTGGGCCTTTCATCGCGGTTGGGCGGCCGTTGTCCGGCCCGTCCCATTCATCCTATGCGAGCCCACGGACACAGGACAGGGAGGATGTCCGCCGAGGCGGCTCTTCACGCCCGCCGTCCGTCCGGATCCGCACCTGCCGCCCCTCGCCGAGGCGGTCGGTCAGAGCCGTCCGCGCTGCGGGCTCGCGGTGTCGATCAGTCGATCATCTGCCCCAGTCGCCGGGAGGGCCCGCCAGCAGCAGCCCGGAGAAGACGAGAACGACGAAGATGATCCCGAGGCTGACTGCCAGCCACGGCGACCGGATGCACCAGGAGGTGAGCTTCTCGAACCAGGTCTGCGGGGTGCGGCCGTTGCGGCCCAGTCCCCAGTCGCCTTCGAGGGACCCGGTCTTCTCCACCGAGCGTTCGAAGGGAATCGTGGCATAGGGGATGATCGCCGACCCGAGGCCCGTGGCGATACGACGCTTGCTCCACTGCTGCGAGGTGCCGACCCCGATGACGGCGATGACGAAGCAGATGAAGACGAAGCCGTGGATGCCTCCGCCGATCCGCACCCCCACCTCGGTGGTGTGGGTGACGTATTTGAGGAACATGCCGATCAGCAGCAGAGTCCAGGTCACGGTCTCGGCGATGGCGAAGAAGGTGAAGAAGCGTTTGGGAGTCACGGAAGACCATTGTGCCCGGACAAGGTGAACGACCCCTGAGGAGCGCCGCCAGGTGAGTCGCTCGATCTCAGATCTGGGTCAGTGCCGACTCAGCTGCGCCATCCGAGCTGCGCCGCCGGATCACTCCGCAGCCATCGCCATCTTCGCAGACGATAACGACCCGATACGGGCCGGTGACCGTTACCAGTCACCGACCACGCATCGGGCCGTCCGTGCCGATCAGGGCACGTCGTCTCGGCTGTCGCTCAGCTGCGGCGGCGACGCGAACCCAGCGTCATCGCCAGACCGAGCGCGATGAGCGCTCCGGCCGAGAGAATCAGCGGCAGGGCTTCGTTACCGGTCCGCGGCAGGTCTCCTCCACCGCCGCCGTTGCCGCCGTCACCGGCTCCCGGCCCGTCACCTTCGGCGACGACCTCGAAGGATCCGGTCAGCGGGTCTCCGCCTTCGCAGTCGACGGCGACGTCGTAGGTGCCGATGTAGCTGTCGACCATTGACGCGTCGAGTCCGCGGACTCCGAATCGGGCAGTGCCGTCGGCTCCGACCTCGGCGGTCTGCTCGAACGTCTCGATCTTCCCGTTGTTCGGGGTCACCGTCATCGTCGCCGTGGTGTCGGCGGCGCAGCCGGTGGCCGCGACCTGGACGCCCTTCTCACTGACGAAGTCCGGCGCTTCGATCGTCTTCGGATCGATGCTCAGTGTTCGTTCATCAGGGGCCTCGGTCGGTGTCTCCGTGGGCGGATCGGTGGGGTCCGTGGGCGGAGTCGTCGGATCGGTCGGCGGATCCGTCGGCGCGTCGGCCAGCTCATAGGCCAGCGTGTGGACGGCGAAGCCGATGGCGGGGGCGAAGATGTCGATGGACTCCTTGCTCACGTTCTCGATCGTGTCCGTGGGCTGGTGGTAGTTCGTGTCGTGCTTCTCGCCGACGGTGCCGCCGAACATCTCAGCCTCTTCAGCCGTCTTCGTGCCGTCTGCTCCGGAGAACAGGCCGCTGGCCGGGATGCCGTTGTCGATGAACGCCTGGTAGTCCGAACGTCCGGAGAAGTCGGTGCCGACGTTGGGCTGGTCGATGTCGGCGAAGTAGTCGGTGAAGATCTTCTCGAGTTCGGCCGAACCTTCGGGGACGTTGACGCCGTCGGGGATCGGCACATCGGAGCCGTCGGAGTCGAGCGTGCCGACGATGTAGTTGTCGGAGCCGATCATGTCGAAGTTCATGTAGGACTTGATCTTGCCCAGCTCGGCATCGTCAAGGCTCGCGACGTACTCCGTCGAACCGACGAGTCCGACTTCTTCCGCGCCCCACCAGCCGAAGCGGATGGCGTTGTCGACTTCGGTCGGCTGCTCGGCAAGCGCTTCGGCCGAAGCGAGGAGCGCCGCGGTCCCCGAACCGTTGTCGTTGACGCCGGGGCCTTCTTCGACCCCATCGAGGTGTGCGCCGAACATCTGGACGTTGTCATGGTCGCCGGCCTTGGTCTCAGCGATGACGTTCCAGGTCGTCTCGGTGACGAACTCGGTCTCGAGCGTGAAGTCGGCGGTCAGGGCCGCGGCTTCGGCCGCCGCATCGTCGGCGGCGGCTTCCTCGGTCTCGTCGGCACCCTGCCCGAGGCCCGCCTCGGCATCAGTCTGGCTGCCGGCTTCTGCGCCGGCCTCGGCACCTGCGGCTTCGACCTTCTCGAGGAGGTCGGTGCCGACGTTGTAGGTGACCGTCACCGTCGGGGCACTGCCTTCCATCCGCTCACCCAGGGTGGCGTTGAGCTCCTCGTCCGGGTTGTCCTTGTCGTTGTTGTAGATGATGACCGCTGCGGCACCGGCTTCGGTGGCGGCCTTGGTCTTCTCACCGAAGGCGCATTCGCCGCGGGACACGAGCACAAGCGCACCTTCGGCGCTGGAGTCGAAGTCACCGGCCTGACAGCCGAGCTGACCGCCGGCCAGGTCGCTGTTGTCGTCATCGACCGGCAGCACCACCGGCAGATCGGTCAGCGGCTCCGTGGTTCCCTCTGTGTATGAGGCGGTCGCAACCTCGACCGCTTCCCCGTCGACCTTGACGTCGACGGTGCCGAAGTCCTGGCTCTCGACGTCGAAGGCCTGACGTTTCACATCGAAGGCTCCGGTCGCCTCGAGGGTCGACTCGACGTATTCCACCGCTTCTTCGTAGCCCGGGGTGCCCAGCGCACGGTGACCTTCATCCGCGTGCGAGGTGGAGATGTCGGAGATCTTCTGCAGATGCTCCATCACGGCATCGCCGTTGACTCCCATATCGGTGTGTTCGGTCGGTCCCGCGGTGCCCGCTGCCAGTGCCGGGCTCACCCCGCCGAGGACCAGTCCGGCTGTGGCGGTGACTGCCAGCCAGCTCTTCGTGCTCAACTTCATGGAGTTCCTTTCGCTCCTTTGTCTGTGTCCAGAGGAATCGCACATGACGGCGCACCGGAAATGACCGCCACGGCATGACTGTTCGTCCATGCCTGTGTCGGCCCATCGACGGCTGCACTTGCGGGGAAGCTCGATTCTGACGCTTCGCCATGACTCGTCATTGGTAACGAATCACATGCTTCTATAACGAAACGGTGACACAACTCACATTGGTCATTAATCTAACGCACACCAGCCGACTTTTATATTACGAATTGATAACGACCAGTCACTGGTCGGTTTCATACACGCGGACGGCCTGCGGTCCACATGCGGATTCTCTGCGGTCAGTGCGTCCGCGCCGACGGTCGCTCCCGCGGCACCCCGGCCGCACCGGAATCGCGCCCATACGCGCCAGACCGAACAGCGCCACACCGAGCGTCACCGGCCGAGCAGCGCCGG
Organism: Brevibacterium sp. VCM10; assembly: GCF_000583215.1. NCBI lineage: Bacteria > Bacillati > Actinomycetota > Actinomycetes > Micrococcales > Brevibacteriaceae > Brevibacterium > Brevibacterium sp. VCM10. The sequence goes on along the minus strand of NZ_JAJB01000012.1, from coordinate 8,797 downwards.
CGCAGCGTCACCGCCACTCGGCCGAACCCCGCCCGGCCGCTCACCGCCCACCCAGTGCCGAGATCAGACCGCACGACTAGACTCGGACCAGTGACGACCGATGACTCCGCGGGAGCGACTCCGCCCGCCTCCCCCGACAGACGAACCATTCGCCGCTGGCAGCGCTACCTCGCCAACGAACGGCTCGAGGAACGGGTGTACCGCAACCTCGCCGAACGCCGCAGCGGCGAGGACCGTGAGATCCTGCTCAGCCTCGCCGCCGCGGAATCCCGGCACCAGGAGCATTGGATCACGCTGCTCGGCGAGCATGCCGAGAAGCGTCGTTCCGCCGATCTCCTCACCCGCTGCCTGGCCTTCCTCGGCGGCCTGTTCGGCTCCGTGTTCGTCCTCGCTCTTGCTCAGCAGTCGGAGACGAGCTCGCCGTACGACGAAGACGAAGCCGCCTCGGCCGAGATGGCCGCCGACGAACGCATCCACGCCGAGGTGGTCCGCGCTCTGGCCGCCCGTTCCCGCGCCCGCCTGTCGGGGAACTTCCGGGCCGCCGTCTTCGGCGCCAACGACGGCCTGGTCTCGAACCTCGCGCTCGTCCTCGGCGTCGGCGCGGCGGGAGTCTCGAACACCGTCATCCTGCTCACCGGCGTCTCTGGGCTGCTCGCCGGCGCCTTGTCGATGGGAGCCGGCGAGTACATCTCGGTGCGCTCCCAGCGCGAACTCCTCGACGCCTCCACCCCGGACCCCGAGTCCCGGCACGCCCTGGCCGACCTCAACATCGACGCCAACGAGCTCGCTCTCGTCTTCCGCGCCCGCGGCATGGAGGCCCGCGAAGCCGAGGCCCGCGCCAACCGCACGATCGCTGCGGCGAAGAACAGGCAGGCGCCGCGCCTGCCGAACCTCGACTCCGAGGTTGACCGTGACGAACTGGGCACCGGCATCGGCGCTGCCCTCTCAAGCTTCTGCTTCTTCTCCTCCGGCGCGCTTATCCCGATCCTGCCGTATATCTTCGGCATGTCCGGGCTGCCCGCCGTGTTCCTCTCCGCCGGACTCGTCGGCATCGCGCTGCTGTTCACCGGCGGCATCGTCGGCCTGCTCTCGGGCAAATCACCCGGCCCCCGCGCCCTGCGCCAACTCGGCATCGGCTTCGGCGCCGCCGCCGTGACCTACATCCTCGGCCTGCTCTTCGGAGGTACCGCATGACCGACCCGCTCATCCTCGTCGACCCCACCACGGCTGAGTTCGAGCTCACCGATCTCGGTGCCGCTCAGCTGCCCGTCACGGATCTCTCCGCTCATCGCGGAGACGGCATCTTCGAAACCGTGCTGGTCAGCGTGGGGGCGCACGGTGCCACCGTGGTGTCACGGGAACGGCACTTCACCCGCTTCCGCGCATCCGCCTCGGCGCTGGATCTGCCCGATCCGGACCAAGGACTGTGGGATCGGGTCATCGATTCCCTCATCGCCGAGGTGGCCGCCGCCGGTCCCCACAACATCGAGTTCGGGATCCGCTATGCCCTCTCGCGCGGGGAGCAGGACGCGAACGGTCGGTTCCGGGGCCGCGGATGGGCCTTCCCCGTGCCCGTGGACGACCATATCCTCACCGCCCGGGAGCAGGGTGTCACCGCCGTCAGCCTCGACCGCGGATTCGACGCCTATATCGGCAGCAAGGCCCCGTGGCTGCTCATCGGCGCGAAGACGCTGTCCTATGCGGTCAATCAGGCGGCCGGCCGCTATGCCGCGGCGAACGACGCCGACGAGGCGCTGTTCGTCTCCCACGACGGAATCGTGCTGGAAGGCCCGACCGCAAACCTCATCATCCGCCGAGGCAACCGCCTCCTCACACCGAATCCGGAGGCTGGTCTGCTGTCGGGAACGACGCAGCGCCTGATCTTCGATCATGCGGAGGGCCTGGGGCTGCGCGCCGAATACGCCGACCTCGGACTCGACGACGTCAAGGACGCGGACGGGGCCTGGTTCGTCTCGTCGATGCGCACGGCCGCCGCTCTGCGTGAACTCGACGGCAACGCGATCGCTGTAGATCAGAATCTCACAGACCGATTCCAGGCGATCATCCGCGGCCGCTGACACCCCGGTGAGTCTGTGGGGATGACCTTCCCTCGGCCGTCCGGTCTCTGGGTGCTGTCGGGATGCGCTGTCGGGGATGCGTGCTGTCGGGGATGCGCTGCCCCGAGCTCTTCAAGCTCGGGGCAGAGCGTCGGCGGGTTTCGCCGAGGGGAGAGTGAAGGCGAGAACGAGCCCGAGGATGCAGGCGGCGCAGCTGATCAGCCACACGGGCCAGAAGACGCCGGAGAGTCCCGGCAGCAGCGCAAGCAGGAATCCGAGGGCGCCACAGACGAACAGTCCGGTGACGACGCGCGTCTTCCACTTCCTCAGCATCGTGTGCCTTTCTCTTCACGTTTCGGTTCAGACCTTCCCTTTGCCCGACCGAAGCGTGCTCTCACGCTATCCCCGCCGATCTGCCCGGCACATCCCCCAAAAGTATGAAATGAGGGAACTTTCTCGACCTCGTTCGATCGGGGGTGGCCGCGGGCGCATCGTCCTGCGTTAGTGTTGTCTTCGACGGAATACGTTCCTGCGGCTCCCTCGAGCTCAGGGATCCGAAGTTCAAAGGAAAGGACACGAGCATGGGAAAGCTCGCTTGGCAGATCATCGGCGTGGGAGCGCCCATCGCAGCCGCGTTCGTCGCTCGCAAGACCCTGACCTTCGCGTGGGAGAAGTCGACGAAGCGCCCGGCGCCGTCGAACCCTGTCGATGACGAGATCTCGATGTCCGAGGCTCTGGCCTGGACGATCGTCTCCGGCGTCGGCGTGGCCGTGGCTCAGCTCGTCGTTCAGCGCATCGCCGCGAACACCGTGCGCAACAACTTCGGCGATGAGGCCCTGCCGAAGAAGTTCCGCAAGCAGATCGAAGAGACCACCGACTGATCCTTCGCTGACCTCCACCAGCGAAACGGCCCGCGAAGCACATGCTTCGCGGGCCGTCTGCTTCCCCGACGGACTCTGCCGGTTGAGCCAGGCCCGTCAGCAAACGTGGGTCAGAAATTCATACGCCCTGATCGAGATCACTGCGTATGAACTTTGAGGCCGCTCATACACACCTACGCCCGACGCAGCGGAGCCCGGTGGTCAGCCTGTGACGCGGTCGAGGATCTCGGCGAGGACCGATGCCTCGATCTGCCCCGGGGCCGAGGCCCGACCGATCTGCGCGAATGTGGCGCAGCTGCCGAAGTCGGCGCCCATGATCCGGCTCGTCCGGCCCAAGAGTCCCATCGCGATCCCGAGCACGGGAACCGGCAGCGAGGCATCCGCCGCGGCCGTCGCCTCCAGGAGACGCAGAACATCGGCCGGCGTCTGCGGCATCATCGCCACCTTGGCCACATCCGCGCCGGACTCGCTCATCGCAGCGAACGTCTTCAGCAGGCGTTCGGCAGAGTCCGTGGACTCGAAATCGTGGTGTGACGCGACAACGGGCACGCCCGCTTCCCGCGCCGAGGCGATGAGGGAGCCCGACTCGGCTCGGTCGATCTCAACGTCGACGGCGACGGGAACGCCTGAGTCCACGGTGCCGAGATCGCCCGACGCCGCGGGGTCGGCGGTGCCGGCTGAGGAACCAGACTTCGCCTCGACATCAGCGACCCCGGCGATCAGCGCCCGCACCACCTCGGCGTAGTCGTCCTCCGTGATCGCCACCTGCCCGCCTTCGAAACCGGTGCGCACGGTCAGGAGAATCGGCAGCCCCGCTGCCAGTGCATGCGGAAGCAGACGAAGGGCTGCCTCGGCGAGGCCGTGCACACCACTGTGCGCCCCACCCTGCGCCCCACCTTGTGCGGAACCGGAAGCGGCGGCGAGCAGCAGATCGATGCGCCATTCGACGGCGTCGACGATCCCGGCGGAGGCGGCTGCAGCGCATTCGGCGGAGAGGTCCTCGGCGTCGAGCGCCTGCGTGGGCACGATGATGGCCGGTCGGCCGGGATTGCGCACGGCGGGCGATCCTGCGTCAGGATTGAGGAACGGCAATGATTTCATCTCTCAAGCGTAGGCGGTGATCCGACGCGCGCAGGCAGGAGGACACGGGTGGGAACGATGCAGATGGACAGGATCAGCGCACGCGATGGCTTCCCCCTCGAAGCCCAGGTCAGCGGGCCGGAGGACGCCCCAGCGCTGCTCCTGCTGCAGGGACAGTCGAATTCGCACGAGTGGTGGGACGATCTGCGCGGGGACTTCGAAGCGGACTTCCGCACGATCACGTTCGACTATCGCGGCACGGGCGGCAGCCGGGGCAAGCTCGGCGAACCGTCGACGGCGAGCTTCGCCGACGACGCCGCGGACGTGCTCGACCGCTTCGGTGTGGATCGGGCCGCGGTGTACGGCACCTCCATGGGCGGGCGCATCGCGCAGATGCTGGCGCTCAACCACCCGGATCGAGTGAGCGCACTCATCCTCGGGTGCACCTCCCCCGGCGGTCCGCACGCGGTCAAGCGTCCCCGCGAGGTCGGCCAGGCATTGGCGCGGCTGCGCGGAGATGAGCACACTCAGTACCTCTTCGACCTCTTCTACACCCCCGAATGGACGGTGTCGGCGGAGTACAGCAAGATGCTCGGCGACGACACGATGACGGCCGCCGAGTCATCCGCTCATCTGCGTATCAGCGCCAATCATGACGCGTGGGAGCGGCTGCCGGAGATCGCCTCTCCGACGCTGATCATGCACGGCGACGCCGACAGGATGAACCCGGTCGGAAATGCCCGCATCCTCCACGAACGCATCCCCGGTTATCAGCTGCGCATTCTGCCGGAGGGCCGCCACGGATTCTTCGAAGAGTTCGCCGAGGTGGTCACTCCGGCCGTGATCCGCTTCCTCACGGAATCGCTGCGGACGCCCTGAAGACAAGGCCGCCTACTGCATCAAAACCTCATATCCGGTAACAAATCCATAAACGGCACATCTACATGCTCCAATCGATGATTATAACAATCAAGTAACGCACGAGCAGTTATTTCCCCAGGTCAGAGCGCCAGTCAAGGCTGGCACGCCGGATACGTGCAATAAAATCTCTGCCGAGAACCCTGATCAAAACTACAATGGTGGATCAGATATCCGTGTGCGGTGAGGCGCGTGCGCAATTGAGCTATTCGGATCTGATCTGCGAGCACCGAACCGTGCAAACGGGGGTGAAGCCTCTCGTTCTTGCGGACTGCCAAGAATGCAAGGAGGAAGCACGTGAGCGTTGTCAAAGCGTCACACGTCTACAAAGTTTTCGGAAAGCGCGAAGACGAAGTCGTCAAACGACTCGAATCCGGCGCCGACCGCGATGATCTGACCAAACTCGGAACGGCCGCCGTCATCGACGCGAGTTTCGACGTCGAGGCCGGCGAGATCTTCGTCGTCATGGGCCTGTCGGGCTCGGGCAAGTCGACCCTGATCCGCACGCTCAACGGGCTCTGGGCACCCACTGCCGGGTCCGTCGAGGTGCTGGGCACCGATATCGCAAAGGTCGACGCCGCGACACTGCGCAAGGTCCGCAGCGAACACATCTCGATGGTGTTCCAGCACTTCGCGCTGCTGCCGCACCGCACTGTCCGGGACAACGCCGCCTATGCGCTCGAGATCCGTGGAGTCGCGAAGGCGGAGCGGGACGCGACAGCCGACCGCTGGCTCAAGGCCGTCGGCCTCGATGGCTGGGGCGACAAATTCCCCGAACAGCTCTCCGGGGGCATGCAGCAGCGCGTCGGCCTGGCCCGCGCGCTTGCGGCCGAGACCGACATCCTCCTCATGGACGAGGCCTTCTCCGCCCTCGACCCGCTGATCCGCCGCGAAATGCAGGAACAGCTCGTCGAACTGCAGCGGGAGCTGAAGAAGACGATCATCTTCATCACCCACGACCTCAATGAGGCGATGTTCCTCGGTGACCGGATTGCGGTGATGCGCAATGGACGCATCGTCCAGGTCGGCACCCCGGAGGACATCCTCACCGACCCTGCCAACGACTATGTCGCGCAGTTCGTCCACGACGTCGATCGAGCACGGGTCCTCACCGCGAACAACGTCATGGAGAAGGCACGTCAGACCGTGACCAATCAGAACGGCCCCCGCGTCGCGCTGCGCACCATGCGTGAGAACAACGCCTCGGGCGTGTATGTCACGGACAAGGACCGGAAGTTCCTCGGACTCGTCAGCGACCGCGCCTGCGTCGAGCACATCCGGACAGGCGCCACGACTCTCGACGAGATCATCAAGCCGGTCGCCCACCCTGCGTCTCCGGACGACTTGCTCATCGACCTCTTCCTCCCGACCGCGGAGATGCCTCTGCCAGTGCCCGTCACCGATGCGGACGGCGAACTCGTCGGTGTCGTGCCGCGGGCAACCCTGCTCGCCGCGCTCGGCAACCAAAACGGCAACGACGAGCAGGCGACGGACGCCTCAGTCGAAGACTGGCCGGAGCCGGTCGACACCGGGATCATCGACCAGGTACTGGCCGAAGGTGATGATGCCGTCGCACCGCAGGCAGCCGGCGAAAGGGGTGAGCGCTGATGGAGAACATCAGAATTCCGATCGGAGCCTGGGTCGACACAGTATTCGACTGGCTCAAAGAGAACGTCGCGTGGTTCTTCGACGCCGTCACCTGGCTGTTCAACCTCCTCATCGACGTCCTCACCGACGTGCTCGTCGACCTCCATCCGCTCGTCATCATCATCCTGTTGGCGCTCATCGGCTGGGTCTTCCGCTCGTGGCAGATGGCCGTGGGCACCCTCATCACCCTGTTCTTCATCATGACGATGGACCAATGGGTGGCCGCGATGCAGACCCTGGCGCTGATCATCATCGCCGCTGTCATCGCCGTCATCGTCGCCATTCCGGTCGGCATTCTGGCCGCACGCAGCGACAAAGCCTCAGCGGTCATCAAACCGATCCTCGACTTCATGCAGACGATGCCGGCATTCGTCTACCTCATCCCTGCTGTCACCTTCTTCGGCATCGGCGTCGTCCCCGGCCTCGTGGCGACGGTGATCTTCGCTCTGCCTCCGGGCGTGCGGTTCACCGAGCTCGGCATCCGCGGCGTCGATTCGGAGACGGTCGAAGCCGGACAGTCCTTCGGTGCGACTCCCGGCCAGATCCTCCGCGGAGTCCAGCTGCCCTTGGCCACGCCCACGATCATGGCCGGCATCAACCAGGTCATCATGCTCGCACTGGCCATGGCCGTCATTGCCGGCATGGTCGGCGCCGACGGACTCGGCAAGAACGTCGTCGAAGCGATCGCCACCCAGAACCTGCCGCTCGGTGTCGAAGCCGGACTCGGCGTGGTGATCATCGCGGTCTACCTCGATCGCGTCACCGCAGCCCTGGGCAATGCGAAGGACTACCCGCGCTCGCTCGTGGCAGGGCTGCGCCGTCGCCGCACGAAGAACAAGGCGACTGCCGCGGCAGCCTGAATCGATGGACCACACAGTCTGAAATGTCGAACACTAGAGAAAAGGAACACATAATGAAGAGAAGATTTCTCACCCCGTTCGTCGCTGCAGTCGCAGCCCTCGGCCTCGCTCTGACCGGTTGCTCGCAGGAAGCGTCGAGCGACGATGGCAGCGGCGGCGACAAGGGCGACATCAAGCTCGGCTATGTCACCGGCTGGACCGACGGCCAGAGCATCTCGCTCCTGCTCGAGGATCAGCTGGGCAAGATGGGCTACAACGTCGAGACTGAGACCTTCAACGACGCCGCCGTCCTGTACGCCGGTGTCGCCAACGGCGATATCGACATGTATCCGTCCTCATGGCCCGAGGTCACGCACAAGCAGTACATCGATGAATACGGTGACGATCTCGAAGACGTCGGCGCCTACTACGACAACGCCGTCCTCACGATCGCCGTCCCGAAGTACATGGACGACGTCAACTCGATCGAGGACCTCAAAGGCAAGGGCGAGGACTTCGGCGGCGAGATCATCGGAATCGAGCCCGGTGCCGGTCTGACGAAGGCCACTAAGGCGATGATTCCCGAATACGGTCTCGACGACGAGTACGAACTCGTCACCTCGTCGACGGCTGCCATGCTCACCGAGCTCGGCAACGCGACCGATGCGGAGAAGGACATCGTCGTTACCCTGTGGCGTCCGTTCTGGGCGAACAACGAGTACCCGGTCAAGGACCTGGAGGATCCGAAGGGCGCGATGGGCGATCCCGAGAAGCTCCACTTCACCGCGACCAAGGGCTTCAGCGATGAGTTCTCCGACGCTGCTGACTACATCGGCAACATTAAGCTCGATGACAAGCAGTACGGAGACCTCGAGGACCTGGTCGTCAACAAGTACGAGGATGATGGCGAAAAGGCCATCACCGAGTGGCTGAAGGCCAACCCTGACGCCTACGAAGGTGAGCTGCCTGACGAGGAGTGATCCTGTTGCCGCGGCAGCAGCTGCCCTGAGGTCGACGTCCTCTGCTCAGCTGCTGACTTCCCCGCCGCGCGGCGCGCAGTCATGAATATGCAGTGCCCTCCCGACTCGACAGAGTCGGGAGGGCACTGCTGTATGAGTAGACTCGATGAGGCAGCGCCGTTGGCACCGCGTTCGGTGCGCGGAACTCGAACGGAGGGCATCTCATGGCGATCCATTCGGCATCCGTCGACACCTTCGTCGGTCCCCTGACAGTCTCCAGCGATGGCCGGTCGATCGTCCGGCTCGAATGGCGCACATCCGCCGAGGCGGCCGTGTCCGCCGAAACGATCCCCGCCGAGGCAGCCAGACAGTCGGACCCGATCCTCGTCGAGGCGGTCGCCGACGTTTCGCTCCCC
>NZ_JAJB01000011.1:0-21454 GCF_000583215.1 Brevibacterium sp. VCM10 | reverse complement strand
GGCCGCCGTCAGGTAGCAATCAGAGGGTGGTGCGGTACGCTGCCTCGTCCATGGCCCCGACCGTCGAGTGGCGGCGGCTGTAGGTGAGATAGACGATGGCGCCGACGGCCATCCACACGCCGAAGACGATCCACGTCCGCCCGCCGAGGTTGACCATGAGGAACGCACACGCCACGGCTCCCAGCGCGGGGACGACCGGCCCGAACGGAACCCTGAACGAACGGTCGAGGTCGGGGCGCTTGAACCGCAGGTAGATGACGGCGATATTGACCAGGCAGAACGCGAACAGGGTGCCGATGCTCGTGGCATCGGCGAGTTCGCCGAGCGGAATGAGCGCCGCCGTGACGGCGACGAGGCCGCCGACGATGAGAGTGCCGATCAGGGGAGTGCCGGTGCGCTGGGAGACCACACCGAAGATCTTCGGCACCATGCCGTCCCGTGCCATCGTCAGCAGGATCCGCGACTGACCGTAGAGCACGGTGATGACGACGGAGAAGATCGCGAGCACCGCGGCCACGGCGAAGGCCAGCACCGCGATATTCGACCCGGTGATCTCCTCGACGATCTGCACCAGCGGCGCATGAGCGCCGTCGAACCACTGCCACTGCCGCGCCCCGATCGCTGTGACGGCGACGAGGACGTACATCGAGGTGACGATGAGCATGGAGAAGATGATCGCCCGCGGCAGGTCCCGGCGCGGATTCTTCGCTTCCTCACCGGCCGTGGACGCGGCATCGAAGCCGATGTACGAGAAGAACACGCTGGAGGCGGCCGCGGTGACACCGGCGGCGCCCATCGGCAGCATCGGCGCGAAGTTGCCGGCCTTGAACGCGGTGAACGCGACGACGGCGAAGAAGACGAGGATGCCGATCTTGACGAACACGAGAATGGTGTTGGCGACACCGGATTCGCGGGCGCCGCGCATCAGCAGCACGGTCGCCAGAGCCACGACGACAAGCGCCGAGACGTTGATGATCCCATCCGGATTCTCGGCCAGGCCCGGTCCGGTGGTCAGGGACGCCGGCAGCTCGAGGCCGAAGACGCGCAGGGTCTCGTTGACGTAGTCGGCGGCGCCGACGGCGACCGCGGCGACCGAGACCGCGTATTCGAGGACTAGGCACCAGCCGCAGACCCAGGCGACGCCCTCACCCAGAGTGGCATAGGAATACGAGTAGCTCGACCCGGACACCGGCACCATTCCCGCCATCTCGGCGTAGCTGACCGCCGACAGCAGCGCCGTGATTCCGGCGAGGACGAAGGCGAGCCAGACGGCCGGGCCGGCCACAGGCACTGCCTCGCCGAGGATGACGAGGATTCCCGTGCCCAAGGTGGCCCCGACGCTGATCATCGTCAGCTGAAAGACGCCGAAGGTCCGCCGCAGCCCACCCTGCTGTGCGGACTGCGCATCGGTGTGGGCCTCGGCGGTCATGGCGCTGATCGACTTGCGTCGCCCCAGCTGCCGCAGCACTCCGGTGGGAGTGTGCGTCGGCGGGGTGGGCGGTGTGTGCGAAACGGTCATATGAATATTCTTGCATGGCCATGAATATTGTCTCGCCGGGCTCCCCCGTGATCACGGGCGAATCCGTCCTGCGGCGTCGTCGATCTCACACGGCAGAGGTCTCACACGGCAGAGCCCGCGCAGAACACAGCAGAGCCCTCACACGTCGGGGGTGAATCGTCCGTCCTGGGCCATCCAGCCGCCGTCGACGAGCTGCGAGTGGCCGGTGACATAGCTCGATGCGTCCGAGGCGAGGAAGAGGACGGGCCCGGCGATCTCGTGCAGTCGACCCCACCGGCCCAGAGCGGTCTTGTCCGCGTACGCGTCCCACCACTTCCCGTCGGCCTTGATCTGCTGGGTCAGGGGCGTGTCGAAGGGCCCGGGCAGAATCGCATTGACGCGCACGCCCTTGCCTCCGAGCTCACTGGCCATCGTCTTCGTCAGCTGCACCACCCCGGCCTTGGCCGCCGCGTACAGTCCCTGACCGGGTTCGATGGCCAGTGCCCGGAACGAGGCGTAGGTGACGATCGAGCCGCGACCGCGCTCGCCCATCTCGCGGCCGAATCCGCGCATCAGCCGGTAGGTGCCCTTGAGATTGATGTCGATGACCCGGTCGAATTCGTCATCGGTGGTGTCCGTCAGTCGTTTGCGCACATTCGCCCCGGGGGTGATGACGAGGACTTCGGCATCGGCCCATGCGTTCACGAGTGCGTCGACGGACGCCGTGTCCGTGATGTCGACGGCCACCGCCGAGGCGGACCCGGCCCCGGATCCGCCATCCGTGGCACCGTGCGCAGCCGATCCCGTGCGACGGGCGGCGATGAGTTCGGCTGTCTCCTCGGCGCCGGCGAGGTTGAGATCGGCGACGACGACGTGCGCCCCCGCATCGGCCAGCCCGATCGCGCTGGCCTGCCCCAGGCCGGATCCGGCCCCGACGACGACGGCCGTGCGGCCGCTCAAGTCGAACAGGGACGGGATCGACGGGTTGTTCTCGTTCGTGGGCATCGGCTCGTTCGTCGACATCGGGAGTCCTTCCGGGCGGGGTTCGGTTCCGGAGCGACAACGGTGTCGCTCCGTGGACTTCCAAGGTATGCCCGCCGAGGCGGCCCCGCCGTGCCCGTTTCACCTTGTGGAACATCGGCTGAGGTGGGATCGTCAGAACTTCTCGCTGTCGACGTAGCGGATCTCGTCGGGGAGGTTCGCCAGGTAGTCGACGATGAAGTAGGCGATGGCCTCCATCGTGGGGATGTCGCGTTGGCGGGCGCGAGCCATGGTGCGGCGGTGCTCGGCGAACTCGTAGAAGATCTGCCCGGGTTCGAGTTTGCGGGTGAGGTTCTCCGGGATCGCCTGGATGAGGGGTTTGTACACTTCGTCGAGCCAGCGGCGGGCGGCCTGGGATTCGTCGAGTTCGTCGACTTCGGCGATCTCGGGGGCCGAGCGGAACGAGTCGAGGTCGTTGAGCATCGCCCGTGCCTGGTTCTCGTTCGCGCCGATCCCGGTCAGTCGCAGCAGACGCCTCGAATGGTGGTTGGGTTCGACGACCTTCGGGGACACGAGCAGGCTGATGCCGTCGATATCGGTCGTCACGGTCAGTTCGCCGAGGTCGAAGCCCAGGTCGTTGAGGCGGCGGATGCGTTCGTCGATGCGCCAGCGTTCGCTGACGCTGAATTCCTCGACCCGGGTCAGCTCCGCCCACAGGGCGTTGTAGGACTCGCACAGTCGCTCACCGGCCGCGAGCGGATCGGTCTCGGGAGCGACGAGTCCCGCGGCCTGCAGATCGAGGAAGTCCCCGGCGATGTTCATCCGCGCGATCCGCAGGTCCATGTTCCGCTGCCCGTCGGAGAGCTGGTCGTGCAGCTCGCCGGTCTCGGCGTCGACGACATAGGCGGCGTAGGCGTCGGCGTCGCGGCGGAAGAGCGTGTTCGACAGCGACACGTCTCCCCAGTAGAAGCCGACGAGGTGGAGGCGGACGAGCAGGACCGCCAGAGCGTCGACGAGGCGACCGCCGGTGTCCTCGGCCAGGTCCCGGGAGAACAGTGCACGGTAGGGCAGGGAGAACTCGAGATAGGCGGTGATGAGGGCGCCCTTGAGCGCCTCGCCCGAAGCGGTCCGGCGGCCGCCGACGACGGCGCGGGCCTCGACGAGAGGGACATCGAGGTTGCCGAGCGCGCCGAGGATGTCGAACTCACGCGTGGCCTGCGCGTCGTCGGTCTCCTTGATCGCAAGCACTTCGTCTCCGATCTCGACATAGCGCACGACATGGCGGGAGATTCCGCGGGGCAGACCGCCCAGCAGCGTCTCCGGCCACTGAGCCAGCGGCAGATGCCAGGGGAGTTCGGCCAAGGCCGCATGATCGGCGTTCCGGACCGTGTGGATCTCCGGTGAGGGAGCGGCCGCGTCGACCGATGCGCTCGCGCCGACCGATGCGGCCGCGCCGACCGACGTCGACGGTGCAGGGTGTGAGGGCGGGTCCGGCGGGGGCGGGTTTCCCGGCACGGCTCAGGAGTCCGAGTCGGAGACCGAGGCCACGAGCGCCTCGGCGAGGTCGGGTGTCTCCACCCCGATCAGCCGTCCGTGGTCGAGGAACGCGATCCGGTCGCCGAGGACCTTCGCATCCTCGAGATCGGAGGTGGCGTAGATCGTCGTCAGCCCGAACTCCTGCTGCAGGTCCTTGATCAGCGACAGGGTCTCCGTCTGCTGTTCGGGGACGAGGTTGACCACGGGCTCGTCCATGATGAGCACCTTGGGTCGGCGCACCACGGCGCGGGCCAGGGCCACGGTCTGGCGCTGCAGCTGAGTGAGGTCGCCGGGAACCGAGTCGAGGATGTCGCTCAGCCCGATCTTGTCCATCACGGATTCGACGCGCTCCTGGATCTCATCGGCGGGCAGACCGTCGACGCGCAGCGCGAAGCCGAGATTGTCGCGCACGCTCAGATGCGGGTAGAGCGCGTAGCTCTCCAGTGCCAGGGTGACATCGCGGTCGTTGACGGCGGTGTGGGTGATATCGGCACCATCGATGAGGATGGTGCCGGTCTTCGGGGTCTCCAGGCCGTGGAGCATCCGCAGGATCGTCGACTTGCCCGACGCCGCGGGGCCGTAGAGGACGAGGAACTCGCCGTCATCGACGAAGAGGTTGAACGGGTGTACGGATTCGGACGTCGTGTTCTCGTAGACATGACTGAGGCCATTCAACGACACCGTTGACATAAGTCCTCCTAAAACTTCTGAATAACTCCGTGAGCAGCTGGTCGTCGGTGACCTGGCAGGGATGCTCAGTCACTCTCATCCTAAGGGGTTGAGGGTTGGGGCGCCCTGTGAATTCGACAAAGCGTAGAGTGATTCTCAGCACGCTGGCTGTGCGCCGACGCATACCGTGGCGTCCACCCCGTCGACTGCGCCGACGTATACCGTGGGGCGAAAGTAGACTGAAACGTATGAAGGTCACGTTGGACGAGGTCGCCGCCCGGGCCGGGGTCTCTCTGGCCACGGTCTCCCGCGTGCTCGGCCGCCGCGGTGCCGTCGCCGAGTCGACCCGGGCGAAGGTGCTCGAGGCGATGAGCGAGCTCGGCTATTCGCGTTCGACCCTGCTCCATGATGCGCCGAGGCGGCTCGTGGCCGTCAGCGCCCCCGGCAACCCCGAACATTGGCAGGTCCAGGTCTGCACCCGCGTGACCAAGGCCCTGCAGGATCACGATCTCCTCGTCACCCGTCCGCTGGTCGAGACCGATCCGGAACCGCTGCAGACCGCCATCGACGCCGGCGCCGTGGCCCTGGTGACGACGACGATGACGAGCCTGAACACGGAGATCCCCTGTATCCGCGTCGCCGAACAGTCCGCAGCCGAGGAGGCCGACACGGCCGGGACTGAAGTTTCCGTGGCGGGTACGCCCGGAACCGGGCCGGGCAGTGCCGATGTCATCGCCGCGCGCCTCGACCTCGGCGGTGGGATGACCACGGCCTTCGAACATCTGCGGGCGATCGGACACCGGAGGATCGGGCTGATCTGCAATGACAGCGGTGAACTGGCCGTTCAGCTCATCCGCCGCTTCCTCGCCGAACATCCGGCCAGAAACCTCGGACTCAACCTCGAGGACTGGATCTCACGGGTGCCGAAGTCGTTCTCCGGCGGATCGCGTGCGGTGCTCGAGCTCAAGGATGCCACGTGCACAGCGGTGATCGTCCAATCGGCTCTGCAGCTGCACGGCGCTCTCCACGGTCTGCGGAATCGGCATCTGCAGGTGCCGCGGGACATGTCGGTCGTCGGGTTCGGCGATTCCCCGACGATGAAGTTCACGGGCCCTCCGGCCACGGTGCTCGGCCTCGACGTCGAGGGACTGTCGAACGCCCTCATCGCGGCGACCCTGCAGACGCTGCGGATCTCGACGACGGGTCTGCCCTCGGTGCCGCCGGTGTTCCGTCCCCGACTCGTCGCCCGAACCTCGACGACGGCGGCCCGCCGATGAACGATCAGCCGCCCGAGCACCGGCACGTCCGCCTCGCCGAGATCGCCGGCACCGCCGGGGTCTCGAAGGCCACCGCCTCACGGGCCCTGCGCGATCCCGAATCGGTGTCGGCCGCCTCTCTCGCGAAGGTCCGGCAGGCGCTGGCGATCCTCGGCGCCACCGGGCAGACCCCGACGACAGGTGCCGGGGACGGTGCCGGCTCGTCGCTCATCGCGCTCATCAAACCCGCGGTGTCCGCGGGCAACGTCGACCCGTATTCGCGGCTGGCGGAGATCCTGACGAACCGGATGTTCGGACTCGGCATCGCCGTCGTCCACATCGAGGCCATCGCCGAACGCAACGAGGCTCTGCTCGAGACCATCCTCGGCAGTGAACACGGCGGACCTGCGATCTCAGGAGCCATCGTCGTCGGCGGCGGCGCCGCCGGTGTGCTCGCGGGAATGCTCGCCGAACGCGGACTGCCGCTCATCCGCATCTCGAATGCCCGCCACGACGACGGGATCTCGCGCATCTACCTCGATGCGACCGGCGGAATCGAGACCGCCGTGGCCCACCTCGTCCACCTCGGCCACAGACGCATCGGACTCGCCGTGCTGCGCGATTCGGCGGCCCCGGCCCGGATCGCCGGCTTCCGCAGATCGATGGCAGGGATCCTCCACATTCCCGCCACCCGTGATCAGGCCCCCGTCGTCGAGGCCGCCGGCGGAGCCATGGCCGGAGTCGCCGCCGCCGAGGAGCTGCTCGACCTGCGCTGCACCGCCGTCATCGCCTGCGCCCCGTCCCTGTCCTTCGGCCTGCTCGAAGCCGCCCAGCGGCTGCGGCTCGACGTGCCCCGCGACCTGTCCCTGCTCACGGTCGGCGATGTCCCCGACGCCGATGTCGTCCAACCGCCGCTGTCGCAGGTGGTCTACGACTGGGCGACCGTGGCGCAGTCGGCGATCGACGAGATCCGCGCGATGATCGGCGCCGGGCACGCGCGCGTGCACGTCGACTACACGGTCGACCCGGACCTCGTCCTCCGTGCCAGTGCCGTTCCCCCGCAGCGCCGCTGACCTCGGGGTTAGTGCGGAGTCACTCGCGCCGAGGCGGCCCGACCGAAGCGTCGGAGCCGGACCATCCTCGCCGAGGCGGTCCTGCCATGACGTGGATCCGTCCGGTGAGTCGGGTCGAGCGGAGTCCGCCGAGGCGGGCCGACCGTGGCCGTGGACGGCCCTCAATCGTGGACGGTGCGGAGGAATTCCGTGCGTTCGGCAACGAGGCGACCGAGCAGTACGGCCACAGCTGCAGGGTCGGCGATCCGCCACGCAGCGCGAGTCTGCGCGGACCCGACCTTGACGGTCAGACCGGAGTCGAGGACGTGGGAGTCCGTGAGTTCGTCGAGTGCCGCGAAGGCGTCCTCATCGGTGACATCGTCGCCCAGGTAGCCCATTGCCGTCGGTTCGCCGGCGCGGGCGAGCAGCCGGATGCCATCGCCTTTCGTCGCCTGCTTGACGGCGAGTTCGGTGATGTCGTGGCCCTCGATGACACGGATGTCCGGGAACTCCTCGACCACCTCGGTGGCGTGCTCGTGCAGGGCCGCGGCGGCCTCGGGGGCGATTCCGCGAGTATGGACCGTCCGCGAATAGGGTTTGGACTCGATGAGGAAATCCGAGGCACCGTCGGCATCGCCTGAGCCGTCGGCGCCCGGCAGCGTGTGTTCGAATGCGTCGAGGTGAGCATCGATGGCGGCGAGTCTGTCCGCCTCGGCCGCGGTGAGTTCGGGAGGCCGGAACTCAGCAGTGTCGCCGTCACCGTCAGCGTCGATTCCGAGTTCGGCCTCCGCGCCGTGCGAACCGATCAGCCACGCCGAGTCCGGGGCTGCGGACAGCCGGCGCAGGGTCGCGATATCGCGACCGGACACCAGCGCCACCCGCGTGCGCGGCAGGCCGGCGAGCGCCGCGATGGCCGCAGCCGATTCGGGGACCATCCGGGAGGTCGACGGATCGTCTTGCAGGGGTGCGAGCACCCCATCGAAATCCAAGGCCAGCAGCAGCGATTCGGCGGTGGCGAGATCACGCAGGACCACCTCGGCGGGGGTGGAGCGGGCAGGACCGAGCGCGGTCGGCTTCGATGTCACTGTGCTTCTCCTAGCGGGCGGTGGAGATATCGTCTGTCCACTCGGCATCATCGGGTCGCTCGGCGCGATCGGACGGGGCCGCCGGCACGTCCGGCGGCGGTGCGGTCCGCTTCTTCTGCACCACGGGCTGTTCGGGGACGATGGCCTCGGGATTGTCCTTGATGTGTTCGAGCTCGGCGAGGAAGTTCTTCGACCACCGGCTCACGGTGTCGGTGGCGACCCTCTTGCGCATCTGCTTCATCCGGCGTGTGCGAGTCCTCTCGTCCATCTGCACGGCTTCGAGGATGCCCGCCTTGAGGTCGGCGATGTCGTGGGGATTGACCATGACCGCGCCCTTGAGCTGTTCGGCCGCACCGGTGAATTCGGAGAGCACGAGGGCGCCGTCGTCGCGCCTCCGGCACGCCACATACTCCTTGGCAACGAGGTTCATTCCGTCGCGCAGAGCGGTCACCAGCATGACGTCGGCGGCGAGGAAGAACGCCGTCATCTCATCGCGCGGATAGGAATGGTGGAGGTAGCGCACGGGGATCGACCCCACGTCGATCTGCTCGCCGTTGATCCGCCCGACGGCCAGTTCGACGTCGTGTCGAATGATCTTGTACTGCTCGAGCCGCTCCCGCGACGGGGTCGCGATCTGGATGAGGACAACATCTTCGACGTCGAGTCGGCCTTCGGCGAGCAGCTCCCCGAACGCCTTGAGTCGGTGGCGGATGCCCTTCGTATAGTCCATCCGGTCGACGCCGAGCATGACCACCCGCGGATTGCCGACCTCCTCGCGGATCTGCTTCGCCCTCTCGACGATCTTCGGATCGCGGGCGAGCTCCTCGAGATAGGGAGTGTCGATCGAGATCGGGAACGACTCGGCGCGGACGAGGTGGGCCGGGAGGAAGTCACCCGGCGGAACCGATACCGTCGACCCCTTCGTCGCATATCCCAGACGTCCGCGGACGGCGCGACGGAAGTTCGCTGCGTCCGCCGGCCTCTGGAACCCGATGAGGTCGGCGCCGAGGAGCCCGCGCAGGATCTCGTCGCGCCACGGCAGCTGAGCGAAGAGCTCGTAGGGCGGGAAGGGAATGTGGTTGAAGAACCCGATCGCGAGGTCCGGGCGCAGGCGGCGGACCATCTGCGGGACCAGCTGGAGCTGATAGTCGTGGATCCACACGGTCGCGGACTCCGCGGCCACCTCGGTGACCTTGTGCGCGAAGCGCTCATTGACCCGCACATACGCATCCCACCAGGTGCGGTGGTACTCGGGCGGGACGATGACGTCGTGGTAGAGCGGCCACAGCGTGGCGTTGGAAAACCCTTCGTAGTACCTGAGGACATCCTCACTTGTCAGGGTCACCGGGGTCAGGTGCATGCCGTCGATCGTGAAGGGTTCGAAGTCCTCGTCGGCGACGCCCGTCCAGCCGATCCACGCCCCCTCCTGGGCCTTCATCACGGGAGCCACCGCGGTGACCAAACCTCCTGGTGAGGTACGCCATCCGTGGTTCGCATCATGAGGATCACGGTCGACGGGCAGGCGGTTGGCCACGACGACGAAATCGCTGTCGCCGAAGGCGGTGTCGGTGCTGGGCTCGGCAGAGTCGACGGTGCTCATCTGCGCCTCCTCCTGTGTCGGTCCTTGGAATGAACTCTACTCGCTCGACTAGGCTTGGCCAGGTGATGGATCAGGAACTGGGAGGCTACCGCCTCATCGAGGAGCTCGGCTCGGGCGGCATGGGTGTCGTCTACCTCGGTGTCGACGGCGGAAACCACCCGGTCGCCGTCAAGGTCCTCCATCCGCACATCGCCAATGATGAGACCGCGCGCAAGCGTCTGGCTCGCGAGACCCGCACCCTGCGCCGGATCCGCCACCCTCGCATCGCCGAGGTCCTCGACGCGGAGCTCGATTCCGCGCAGCCGTTCATCATCACCGAATTCGTCGACGGGCAGACCCTGTCCGATGATGTCCGCGACAACGGCCCCTTCGCCGAGGATGAGCTCGTCCACTTCGGCCATGCCCTCCTCGACGCACTCAACGCCGTCCACGATGCCGGCGTCATCCACCGTGACCTCAAACCCGCGAACGTGATGATCATGGACGGAGAGCCGATGGTCATCGACTTCGGCATTGCCCAGGTCGCCGACGAAGTGCGCGTGACCGCCACGGGGTTGGTCATGGGCACCCCCGGCTATCTGTCCCCGGAGATCGCCGACGGCAAGGCCTCGAGTGAGAAGACCGACTGGTGGGGGTGGGCCGCGACGATGGCGTTCGCAGCCACGGGCCGCAATCCCTATGGTTCCGGACCCTTGGAGGCCGTGCTCGGTCGTGTGGCCATGGGCAAATTCGACCTCGACGGGGCGCCGAAGAACTTCGCTCCGCTCATCTCCGCCTGCCTCGACCCGAAGCCCGAACGCCGTCCGTCGGGGCAGATGATCCTCGACGCTCTCGTTGACATCGAGTCCGGGCGGATGCCGCAGCTCGGGTCGGGGCCCAGCGGCGGAGCCGGCCCGGGTGGTCCGCAGCGGTCACCGAGCGGAACCGCGGTGATGCCGGCCGTCGATGACGACGGCGGTCGTGGAGTTTCTGGGCACGGTGGTGCTGGGGCAGCGCTCGGCGGCGCGGTGCTGGGCGCGGGCACGGGCTACCCGGGAGCCGGACCGTCCGGCGGCGGGCAGCCGCAGTACCCCGGATCCAGCCGGCCCACCAGTCATGTCGGGTCCGGTCACGGTGCGGGGCCCGGCCAGGGTGCGGGGCCCGGCCAGGGGACGGGCTATGGCTCCGGGCGGATGCACGGGCAGCCCCCGCAGCAAGCGACCGCTCCGCCGATCAGCAACCCCAACGGCGGTATCCAGGCAGGTCCGGGATCGCCCATGGCCGGCGCCGACCTCGGACGTTCCGGCTTCGTTCAGCCCGGTCAGGGGCAGAACCTCGTCGGGCCGAGCGGTCCCGGTGGTCCGCATGGTCAGGCTCATCAGGGGCAGTGGGGCGACCAGCACGGTCACGGCGGGCAGCTCATGGGGCCGGGCGGTCAGCCGACGCAGCTGGGCGGTCAGCAGATGCCGCCAGGCGGGCAGCCGTTGCAGCCGATGGGATACCGACGGGTGCAGTCGGGCGGCTGGGTCGTCTTCGGACTCGTGGCTCTGGCCGTGGCCGTCATGCCCCTCGGGCCGCTGGTCATCTGCCTCGTCGCTCTGATCTGGTCGGTGCTCGCCCGCACCGGCACGCGTCTGGATCGGAAGGTCCAGCGGTATCGGTTCGACCGCGGAATCGATTCGGGCGGATTCTTCCGGGCGCTCGCCTCGGCGCCGGGGGCCGTGCTGGCTTCGACCCTGACCTCGGTGGCCTCGCTCATCCTGCCGGCGATCGCGGCCGCCGCCGCGCTCGTGCTCACCCGGCTCGACATCGCCGGGATCGTGCCCAGCGGCTCGTCCGAACAATGGTCGGTGTGGGCCGCCGGCGCTGCAGGTTCGCTGGTGCTGTGGGTCGGACCGGGAGCCTCGAGCCTGCGCTTCGGTTCGCGGCTGCTCGTCTCGGGAGCCACTCGCAACCAGCTCGGCCGCCTCATCGCCGTGGCCGTGATCGCGCTGCTCGTCATCCTCGCCGTCATGGTCATCCAGTCGGGAGCGGCCATGTCCTGGTGGCCGCTGACGATGAACCCCTTCGACTACCTGCCCGGACCGGTGTGAGGCGCGGTGTGGCTGCCTGGTCCGGTGCGCGCCGGAAGCTACCGGCGCAGTGTTGAGGTAGTTGAACGTTGTAGTTGAACCTTGAATGTTTCTGGGAGTCGGCGAAGCACCTGTTTCGGTACAGTGGTGCCGTCGGGTCGCGGAAGCCGTCCCGCACTGATCGGGCCTCAGGCCGCACCGATGTCAGACGATCCAACGTGAGGAACAATGGCGAAGAACAACTCCGCGGACGATAAGCGGAACCGCGCACGCGAGAACGCCCGGCAGATCGCGGCGAATCAGGCGAAGAAGGAGAAGACCGCGAAGACGATCCTGTACACCGGGATCGCCGTGGTCGTCGTCGCTGTGCTGGCCGTGGTCGCCGTGCTGGTCTTCCAGCAGAGCAAACCAGCTGTCAGCCCCACGAACTACGTCTCCGACGGAATCACCGTGGGCAAGGACAACACGCTCGTGCAGCCGTTGACGATGCCCGACGATGAGGAATCGGATCTGCCGACTCCGACCGAGGAGGGCACGAAGGAGGGGGCCGCCACGGTCACCGTCTACCTCGATTTCCAGTGCCCCGGCTGCAAGGCGTTCGAGGAAGGCAATGCGAGCATGCTGCGCAAGCTCGCCGACGAGGGATCGATCGTCGTCAACTACAAGCCGGTGTCGTTCCTCGACCGCATGTCCAGCGGAAACGAGTACTCGACCCGCGCTGCCAACCTCGCCGCCTGCGTCGTCGACAGCCAGCCCGAGGTCGCCATCGACCTGTTCGACGCGCTCTACGCTCAGCAGCCGGAGGAGGGCACCGAAGGCCGCACCGATGAGGAGCTGCTCAAGGTCGCCGAGGACGCCGGTGTCGACACTTCGAAGAAGCTCCAGGCCGATCCCGAGCAGACCGTGGAGTCCTGCGTCACCGACCGGACCTTCGACAAGTTCGTCGAGCAGTCGAGCCAGACCGCTCTGGATGACGGAGTCGAAGCCACCCCGTGGGTGCTCATCAACGGCGAGCACACCGACAAGACCAGCGACTCGCAGGCCCTGGCCACCGAGATCCTCAAGGCCACCGGAGAGTTCAAGGGCTGATCGCCCGAGACACCCGGCCGGAGCCGTGTGAGTCACGGTCCTGAGCGATTGAAGGCTGGACCCCGCCGAGGTGGGGTCCGGCCTTCTTCGTCTCCCACCGGTTTTGTGGCCGGGCCCGGCCATGGACTACTATCGTGTAGGCGCGCACGCTCGGTGCGCACCACGCCTCCTTAGCTCAGTTGGTAGAGCACCGCTCTTGTAAAGCGAAGGTCGTCAGTTCGAGTCTGACAGGGGGCTCACCTGACCAGGGCAGACACTCGATTGTCTGCCCTGGTTCGTTGCGTGATGACACGGTTATGACACGTGAACCGTCAGAACCAGCGGTACGCTGGGCGTCTTCTTGCCCGGGCGAGGACGGAATCAACACTGCGCTCGCATTCCCACGGGGCATCGCCCTTTTCGCTGTCCGGCTCCAGCTTCGTCCGCCCGGCTCCCGAGTTCCGGACGATCCGTGCGGACTTCGGCCACGAAATCCCGCACGGATCGTCCGGAACTTCACCAGCGACTCGCTCCGACTGAGGTGTGACTCCCAGCAGACGGACTAGCCGGGCTGGCCGGAGCGCTCACTGTGGGCCCACAACGGCGCAGTCTCGGCCGGCCAGCCCACGTCGGAAGACGGGCTGTGCAACCACGATTGCGCCGGACGCCCGATAGTCCCGCCGGCGGCACATGGATGAGGGGCGCGACAGCGGAGTGGCGATGGCCGAGTGGCAACGGTGGAGGTTGGTGGACGGGCGCAGCGACGGTCGAATGGCAGGCTAGGTCTGGCCGTCGCGTCTGAACACGAGCATGAGGGAGCGCATGCTCAGCACGAAGCCGCCGAAGAGCAGCACGAAGCCGAAGAACGAGTACAGGTGGATGTCCTTCGTCAGCAGCGGACCCTCATCACTGGTGATGAGCATGATCGCTCCCACCACGGCGGCCCCGGCGAGGACGGCGACGATGAGCTGTTGGAACAGGCTGGTGAGGAAGCTGCGGTCGGACGGATTCTCGAGCACACGCATGTTCATCGAGAACCGGCCCTGCTCGAGATCCTCGGTGATCTTGTTGATCCGGCGCGGCATGCGGTCGATCATCGGCATCAGCTGCAGAGCCCGGCGCTGCAGCTCATCGGTGATCTTCGTGCCCTTGAGCTTCGACCTCACGAGCCTGTTGCCCTCCGTCCGGGACACGGCGACGACGTCGAAGTTCGGATCGATCGTCAGCAGCGCACCTTCCACAGAGGCCATGGCTCGGAAGGCTGCGCTGATCGGCGCCGGTACGGAGAAGCGATGAGCGAGCACGAGGTTGAACAGATCGTCGAAGAGCTTCTGGCCCTGCGTCGCGCGGGTACCGCCGCCGTAGCGCAGTAGGAGTTCGCCGACGGCGCGCTCGACCTCCCGATCATCGAGCCCGTCGGGACGTCCGAGGAGTTCGATGAGGGCGTCGGTGGCCCCTGCGCTGTCGTTCTGGTCGATGGAATAGAGCATCAGGCCCAGCGACGTCTGCGTGGCCGGGTCGAGTCGTCCGACGGCACCGAAGTCGAGCAGCCCCAGCTTCCCCTCGGGAGTGATGAAGATATTGCCAGCATGCAGATCGGCGTGGAAGA
Organism: Brevibacterium sp. VCM10; assembly: GCF_000583215.1. NCBI lineage: Bacteria > Bacillati > Actinomycetota > Actinomycetes > Micrococcales > Brevibacteriaceae > Brevibacterium > Brevibacterium sp. VCM10. The sequence continues at coordinate 7,049 of NZ_JAJB01000011.1, read as the reverse complement.
TCCCATCACCGATGATCTGCTCGAGCGTGGCACCCAGCAGAGTGGTCGCCAACCGGGACCGTTCGGCATCGCTGAGCCCGGTCAGCAGTGCCCCCGCACGCGAGACCGGCTGTCCGGGCAGCCGGTCCATCACCAGCAGGCGTTCGCCGCTGAGGCCCGGATAGCCGTGCGGAACGGTGACGTCGAACTTGCCCGATCGTGTCAGTGAGGCCTCGATGCCGGCCATGTTGTCCAGTTCGATCCGATAGTCGAGCTCCTCCTCGAGCGTGTTCGCGAACCCTGCGGCCAGCGACTGCACACCCAGGTCCCGCCCCCACGTCGTGGTCTTGTTCAGCCAGCCCGCCAACCGCAGGATGATATCGAGATCCTGCGCGACCTGATTGAGCGCCTTCGGTCGCTGCACCTTGACGATGACCTCCGTGCCGTCGAGCAGAGTCGCCTCATGGACCTGCGCCACCGAGGCGGCCGCCAGCGGCGTGGAGTCGATGCGGGCGAAGACCTCTCCGATCGGCCGACCGAGTCGCTCGGCGATGGCCGGCTCGATGACCGACCACGGTTCGGGGGTCACCTGCGTCTGCAGGGTCTCGAGTTCACGGACGAACACCGGCGGGAGGATGTCTCGGCGGGTCGAGAGCATCTGTCCGAGCTTGACGAAGGTCACCCCCGCCTCGGCGAGGGATTCCTTGAGCGCCCGCGCGGTCTTGACCTCTCGGCCCGGCGAATCCCCGCCGAAGCCGCGCAACTGGGAGCCGAGCCCGTGCCGCACCGCAATGGATACGACCTGGGCATAGCGGCGGGCGCGGCGACGGCGGGACCTCCACCCGAAGAACAGCGACTGCGGGCTCGGCAGGGATCCGGTCGGAAAGGCGGCTTCGAGCATGACGAGGGCGCCGACGCCCAGGGCGAAGATCCACCCGAGGGCGAGCACCATGAATAGCACCGCCACTCCGGGGGAGACGTCGAGGCCGTCGACGTTCTGCCCGGTGCCGGCCCGGTAGAGGTACTGGACGGTCACGGCGACGACGGCGCTCATGACGAGGCCGACGGCCAATGTGCGCGGCCAGCCGGTGGGCACACCGACGACGCGACGGACCACGGTGGCGGCGAACCATGACTGGAGGAAGAGGAAGACGAGTGCGGCCAGGCTCACCAGCGCATATCCGCCGACGTCCAGTGCTTCCATCGATGACTCTCCTGATCCTGGTCGGACTCTCAGCCGAGGGCCGGCCCCTGCGGGCCTTCGGATCCGGCACGCCGGCCCCTACTGGCCTTCGGCATCGGCCCGCCGACCCCTGCGGGCCTTCGGCTCCGGGCCGCCGGCCGAACCTCGTCGAATCGGTCGTGTCCAGCCTAGTCCGTCGGGTCAGTCCGTGCGTGAGTGTGGGCCGTATGCGCGGAGACGTGAGGAGCCGCCCGGAGTCAGTCTGTGCGCGGCGGGTCGAGGCGCCTCCTGCGGCCGGGCAGCCCCACCTGACGGGCCCAGATGAGGATCCACACCGCGCCGAGGAGGGCGAGCAGTCCCGGGAAGAGCACCCCGAATCGCAGGGTGGTCACGGTGATGATGAGGGACAGCAGCGTCGGCCCGCCGAGTTTGCCGCCGTTGTTGAAGATCGCCCAGATGCCGAGGAACCGAGGCCGGCCGACGGCGGGGGAGAGGTCCGCCCCGATCGTCATATTCACGCCCGCCCCGAGACCGTTGCCGAAGGCCATGACCGCGGCGGCGATGACCATCCCAGCCAGATCCGGCTTGGCGACCATGATGATGAACCCGGTGCCGAAGACGGACAGGCACGCGACGAGGGTCGCGACTCGGCCGAGGTGATCCTTGATGTACGCACCGAGGAACATGACGATGAGCTCGAGTCCGGCGCCGAAGGCGATGATGAGCGAGATCGAGGACTTGTGCAGGCCGATCTCGACGCCCCACAGCTGGACGACGACCGGCTGGGCGGCTCGGGCCGCCGCCAGTGTGATGATCGTGATGCCGGTGAGGACGACCGATCTCCACCGCACGTCCAACGGCGGCCGACGATCCGTATTCTTCCCGCGCCGAGGATGGTGGTCGTCTCCGTGTGGGGGATCGTTCGCTGGGGCGGGGTCGGCCGCCTCGGCGGGGTGAGGAACATCGGCGGGGGAGGGCTCGTCATCGTCGGCACGTGAGGTCGGGGCCGCCTCGGCGCGGTGGGGATGGTCGTCGAAACCGGGGATCTGCGCGATCGGCAGGGCCATGATCGCGATCGCCGCGACGGCGCTGAGCCCGGAGAAGACGAACACGGACCAGATCGGGAACACGAGCATGAGACCGGCACCGATCATCGGCCCGACGAGGTTGCCGACCCGCTGCGTGCCGCCCAGAGCGGTCATCGCCTTGGCGAGATCGGCCGGCGGCATCACCTCGGCGACGACGGCCTGCCGGGCCAGGCTCCATACATCGGAGACCGGGCCGAAGACCATGAGCGCGATCGTGTAGACGAGCAGTGAGTACGGCGAATCCCAGATGAAGGCGGCGACGATGGAGCCGAGCACAACGATGGCCGCGGCGGTGGCCACGGTCATCGCCCGGAAATCGCCGAGGCGGTCGATGAGGATCCCGGCCGGCACCGTGGCCATCAGCGACACGGCCCCCATGATGCCGACGATGGCGGCGGCGAAGGCCTGCGTCGACCCCAGCGAGAGTGCGCCGAGCACGAGGATCGGCATGATCGCACCCAGGCCGACGGCGAAGAGGGCGAACGGCACGAGCACCGGCCACAGGATGGGTTTGAGCACGTGACAAGTTTAGTTGAGGTCGCGGCGGGCCGCCCGCCTCGGATGTGCCGGGTTCTCTATCGGTTCGTCGCCGGACGTGGCACGCTGGAGCCATGGTCTCTCACAACGTCGTCCCATTTCACAGTGTCGTCCCGCCCTATCTCCTCGATGCGATCGCCGAGCGCGGCACCGAGCGGTTCCCGAAGGCCGCGGCCGCCGCGGCCAGCTGTCGGATGTCCGATGAGAGCTGCCGGAATCTGCGCCTGGCGGGTCTGCGGTACACGCCGCCGGCCGATCTCGGCAAGGACGAGACCGCGCTCGCCGCCCCCGGATCGGCAGGGCTGCAGCGCCTCATCCACGATGCGCAGAACACCGAGGTGCTGCCCGGCGAACTCGTCCGCTCCGAGGGCGAAGCGCCCGTCAGCGACGAACCGGTCAACGACGCCTATGACGGGCTCGGCGCTTCATATGCGCTGTTCTCCGAGGTGTTCGGGCGCGATTCGCTCGATGGGGCGGGAATGCCGCTCATGGCCAGCGTCCACTACGGCACGGACTACGACAACGCGTTCTTCGACGGCCGACTCATGGTCTTCGGCGACGGCGACGACGAAGTGTTCACCGGGTTCACCGGTTCGCTGTCGATCATCGGCCACGAACTCTCCCACGGCGTCATCAGCCACACCGCCGACCTCGAGTACTTCGGCCAGCCGGGAGCACTCAACGAGCACTGCGCCGATGTCTTCGGGGCACTCACCCAGCAGCACGATGCCGGACAGAATGCCGAGGACGCGGACTGGCTCATCGGCGCCGGAATCTTCACCCCCGAGGTGACCGGCCGTGCGCTACGCTCCATGATCGAACCCGGCACGGCCTATGACGACGACGTCCTCGGCACGGATCCGCAGCCGGCGCATATGAACGACTTCGTCACCACCGACTCCGACAACGGCGGCGTCCACCTCAACTCCGGGATCCCGAACCGCGCCTTCGCGCTCGCAGCCACCGCCGTCGGCGGTCCGGCCTGGGAGAGCGTCGGACAGGTCTGGTACTCCGTCCTCACCGGGTCCGAGATCACGCAGCGCACCGATTTCGCGGAGTTCGCAGAACTCACCATCGCCGAGGCGGCCGACCAATTCGGCACCGGATCCGACGTTCACGATGCGATCGTCTCCGGGTGGGAAGCCGTGGGCATCTCCCACTCCGGATCGGCGCGCGGAAATCAGGGGAGCAGCTGGTGAGCGAGAAGCCGGCCGGGGGCTTCGGGCGTCTGCTCGTCGAACGCTCGGGCGGGATCGGCGGGATGCTGCTCGTCTGGGAAGTCGACATCGACGCGAGCAGTCGGCGCGATGACCTCGGCCCGCGCATCGCCGATCTTCCCTGGTCCGACGACGGGCAGAGAGACGATGCGCCGCAGTCCACGGGTGCCGACCGTTTCGCTTATCTCATCGAGAGCCGGTTCGGGCGAGTGCGCTTCGGCGAATCTCAGATGCCGCCGGAATGGAAGCAGCTGGTCGACGAGGTGCGGGACGTCGCCGAACCGCAGAGGCGGCAGCCCGGCTGACCCCTATGCTGGAGGTCATGACCGACACCAACCATGACCCGGGCAGCGACGCTCGGACGACGGCCGAGAAGAACGAACGAGACCTCGAAGCCGGGGTCCACACCGACCTCAAGGAGTCGATGACCTACGGGTCGTATCTCGACCTCGACCGGCTCCTCGGCGCCCAGCACCCCGTCAGCAGTCCCGAACACCACGACGAGCTGCTCTTCATCATCCAGCACCAGACCACGGAGCTGTGGTTCCGGCTCGTCATCCACGAACTCCTCGACGCCCGGCGACTCATCGCCGACGATGAGCTGCAGACCGCGCTCAAGCGCATCGCCCGCGTCAAACACATCCAGAAGACCCTGACCGAGCAGTGGTCCGTGCTCGCCACGCTGACGCCGAGCGAATACGTCGGGTTCCGCGACCAGCTCGGCCGTGCCTCGGGCTTCCAGTCCTGGCAGTATCGGGCCGTGGAGTTCCTGCTCGGCAACAAGAACCGCGCCATGCTCCCGGTCTTCGACGGAGAACCCGAGGCGCGTGCGGCTCTCGAACAGTACTTGGAGGAACCGAGCATCTACGACGAGTTCCTCGCGTGCCTGGCCCGGCGCGGACTTCCGGTGCCGCAGCGGCTGCTCGACCGGGACAAGTCGGTCGCCCACACCTTCGACGAGGAACTGTGCGATGTCTTCCGCATCATCTACGAGAACCCGCAGAAGTACTGGCAGGAATACGAAAGCTGCGAAGAGCTCGTCGACCTCGAGGAGAACTTCCAGATCTGGCGCTACCGGCACATGCGCACGGTGCTGCGGATCATCGGCATGAAACGCGGAACGGGCGGTTCGAGCGGAGTCGGATTCCTGCAGAAGGCGCTCGATCTGACGTTCTTCCCCGAACTCTTCGATATCCGCACAGGCATCGAGAACGGGCCGGGCATCAGCCCCGAAGGGGTCTGAGACGCCGCCCTTCAGCCGAGCAGCAGGTTCCTCACCTGTGGGAAGAACGGAGAATCGGGGTCGATGACATCGGCATGGTTCGCCCCGGCCAGCTCGGTCAGGGCGGCGGGGAAGACTCGGGAGAATTCGACGTCGACGGTGGCATCGGCATCTCCGTGGAGCGAATGCACATCGACGCGCGCCGGGATGAGAGCCGCCCGTGATCGCGGATCGTGGCGCAGATACGCCTGCCGATCATCCTCGGGGCGCGCCCCCATATAGTCCAGCACCGCACCATCCCCGAGGCCTGCCTCGACTTCCCGCAGCAGATCGGTCACCGGCGCCAGAGGGCGCAGACGGATCCGCGGTCCCTCCGCGGGCAGATGCGAGGCCCAGGCGAGGACGAGGCAGCCACCGGCCGAATGCCCCGAGACGATCAGATTCTGCCGTGCCTGTTCGCTGACGCCCCAGCGCGGCAGTTCGGCACACACCGAATCGATGCCCGCGGTGACATCGTCGAGCAGGAGCGGCTGACCGCCGAGCCGTCGATACTCGACGGAGGCGACGAGCACCCCGGACTCGGCCAACGCCCGAGCAAACGGCCGGGCGTGGGCCAGGTCGGTGCGGGGCCGGAAGTAGCCTCCGTGGACGAAGATCACCGTCGCCGAGGCGGCCGCCGGGTCACCGAAGACCTCGACGAACTGCTCGGGGGAGTCCCCGTAGACGTGGCGGAAGGACGGCACCTGGGCGGTCCCGACGGCTGAGAGTTCGGGAATGCGCACGGACTCGACGCTCATCGGTCGGAATCCCGAGCTGCGTGCACCCCACCGGTGCCGGTCTCGTCGGGGCGAGTTCCGCCTGAGTCGGTCAGGTCGGCCGTCTCCGACCGGCCGGCCGCGTCGTTCTTCTGGGCACGGTCGACCTCGCGCGAGCGTTCGACGAGGTCACGGACGCGGGTGAGTTCGGGCAGCTTCGGATCGAGGGTGTCACCGGAGGACTGTCCACGCAGTCGGCGACCGACCCATGGGGCCAGGTACTCACGGGCCCACCGCGACTCCTCGCTCATCACCTCGCGGATCGCCCGCGTCGGACGAGCGGGAACGCCGAAGCCCTTGACCGGCAGGGAGCGGCCGCTCTCCAGGGTGGCCAGAGCCTGCTCGGCGACGAGGTGGTGGCCCTTCGTCGACAGGTGGATGCGGTCATCGGCCCACATCTGCGCGGCATAGAGCGACCGCAGCCCCCACAGATCGACCATATGGCAGCCGTGCCGTTGCGCGATCGACCACAGATGAGCGTTGTAGACTCCCACTCGAGGTCGCACGGCACGGATGAGCGGGGTGCTGAACTCGGTGTCGAAGCCATTGCACATGAGTACTTCGATGCCGGCCTCACGCATGGCGATCACAGCACGTTCGAACTTCGCGGCCAGGGCATCGATATCGGCCTTCGGGCGCAGGCAGTCGTTGCCGCCGGCGCACAGGCTCACGAGGTCCGGCTTCATCTCGAGAACCTGCGGCACCTGGTCATCGACGATGCGGTCGAGCAGTCGACCTCGGATGGCCAGATTGGCGTAGGACAGGTCCGGGCTGCCCACTGCGGACTCGGTGAGCATGAGCGCGAGGCGGTCGGTCCACCCGCGGTACCGGTCCTCGGCCCGTGGGTCGGGATCCATCAGACCCTCACTGAACGAGTCTCCGATTGCGACGTATGAGGTGATCGGCTCAAGCATCAGGGATCCTTCTCTCTTCGGACGATGCATCCAGACTATACGCCGCGCCGGACACGTCCTACCCCACGGTAGCCCTCAGAACTACCTGACGGCG